>NZ_RJVK01000005.1 GCF_003752135.1 Caminibacter pacificus | reverse complement strand
TGTCAAGAGTTTTTCTGAAAAATTTTCACTTTTTTTCACTTTTTTCTCTTCACCTTTCACATTATACTTGTGAATTCCCAAGTTTTGGGGAGTTTTAATGAAAAAAGTAAAAAAGAGAGATTAAATAAAGTAATCTTGGATAGACTTAACTCCGACTTTATTTTGTTGAATAAATTTAATCGCTTCAATTACAGCTTTTGCTGCTGCAATTGTCGTATAATAAGGAATACCTTGATTTAATACTTCACGTCTAATAATTTTTGCGTCGTCTTTGCTTGCTTTATTATCACTTGTATTAATTACAAGAGCAATTTCTTCATTTTTAATCATATCTACGATATTCGGTCTTCCTTCGCTTATTTTTAATACTTTAGTAGCTTTAATTCCGGCTTCTGTAATAACTTTATAAGTACCGCTTGTTGCAACTACTTCAAATCCTAAACTTACAAACTCTTTTGCAATTTCAGGAGCGAATTCTTTATCTATATCAGTAAGTGAAATAAATACTTTTCCGTTTGTAGGAAGATTAAATTTTACCGCTTGTTGTGCTTTTAGGAAACTTTCACCGAAACTTTCACTTATACCCATAACTTCACCGGTAGATTTCATTTCCGGTCCGAGAATTAAATCGGCACCAGGAAGTTTATTAAACGGAAATACGGCTTCTTTAACTGCGATGTGATCTTTTTGTTTAGGTTTATATACGTTACCGTCAAACGTAACTACATTAAATTTATCATAAAATTTAAGTGCTTCTTGAAGTACTTTTCCGTCATTAATCTCAGGATTATACGCAAGATTCCACATAACACGCGTTGCTACTTTCGCCATAGGAAGACCGGTAGCTTTTGACACGAAAGGAACCGTTCTACTTGCTCTTGGGTTTACTTCTATAAGATAAAGTTTGTCTTTATGAAGAGCGTATTGGATATTTAGTAATCCTTTAACTCCGAGTTTCAAAGCGATTTGTTTTGTAGCGTTTTCTATCTCTTTTATCTTCTCTTCGCTAATGCTAACGGTCGGCAAACTACAAGCACTGTCTCCCGAGTGAATTCCCGCTTCTTCGATATGTTGCATAATACCGCCTATATACACTTCTTTAGTATCGCTTATCGCATCTACATCAAGTTCGATAGCTCTATCAAGAAACTTATCGATTAATACCGGTGATTCGTTACTTACACTTACCGCTTCGTCCATATATTCTTTTAATTCGTTTTCGTTATAAACGATTCTCATTGCTCTTCCGCCAAGTACGTAACTCGGTCTAACAAGTACCGGGTATCCGATGTTTTCTGCAATTTTAAACGCTTCTTCTTTTGTAAACGCCGTCCCGTTCTCAGGTTGATTTAGTCCGAGTTCTTTTATAAATTCGGCAAATTTTTCTCTATCTTCGGCTCTATCGATAACTTCGGCAGATGTACCTATAATTTTGGCATTGATATCAGTTAGTGATTTTGCAAGTTTTAGAGGTGTTTGTCCTCCGAATTGCACGATAACACCATCAGGATTTTCCACCTCAACAACGTTTCTCACTCTCTCAAAAGTAATAGGTTCGAAATATAAAACATCACTCGTATCGTAATCCGTTGAAACAGTTTCAGGGTTGCAGTTGTACATAATAGTTTTAACGCCTAAGTCTTCAAGAGCAAAAGCAGCATGAACACAGCAGTAATCAAATTCTATACCTTGCCCGATTCTATTCGGTCCCCCACCTAAAATAAGAGCTTTTTTATCGTTTTTGATATTAGATTCTCTAAGGGGTACGTTTTTTGTAACATTTACGCTTGAATATAGATAGCTTGTAGTCGTATCGAATTCAGCCGCACAAGTATCCACTTCGTTATAATCGATTTCAATACCGAATTTTTTTCTTGCTTGATATACGTCTTCTTCGCTAACACCGATAATTTTAGCAATCATTCTATCGCTAAATCCGTAAGTTTTCGCTTTTCTTAAAAGTTCTTCGTCATTTAACATATCTTTTGAAAACTCTTTTTCAAGTTCCACTATTTCTTTGATTTGGTTTAAAAACCAAGGGTCTATTTTACTAATTTCATAAATTTCATCAACACTTTTACTCATTCTAAAAGCTTCGGCTACGTATAAAATTCTTTCGTCATTCGGAATTCTTAATTTTTTAATCAAAGTATCTTCATCACACTCTCTTCTCTCAAATCCGTCAAGTCCCGTTTCAAGAGAATATAAAGCTTTTTGGATAGATTCTTTAAACGTTCTTCCAATCGCCATCACTTCACCGACACTCTTCATAGAAGTAGTTAAAGTCGAATCGGCTTGAGGGAATTTTTCAAAAGTAAATCTCGGGATTTTAGTAACGACATAGTCAATTACCGGCTCGAAACTCGCCGCTGTTCCGGTAATATCGTTTTGAATTTCATCAAGTGTGTATCCTACCGCCAAAAGAGTAGCCACTTTTGCAATCGGATATCCCGTAGCTTTACTTGCAAGCGCACTACTTCTACTAACTCTCGGGTTCATTTCGATTACTATCATTCTTCCGTTTTTAGGATTTACGGCAAATTGTACGTTACTTCCTCCGGTATCGACACCTATTTCTCTAAGAATCGCAAACGAAGCGTCTCTCATTCTTTGATATTCTTTATCCGTAAGTGTCAAAGCTGGTGCTACGGTGATACTATCTCCCGTATGAACTCCCATAGGGTCTACGTTTTCGATAGAACATACGATAATACAGTTATCGTCTTTGTCTCTGATAACTTCCATTTCGTATTCTTTCCAGCCAAGAAGAGATTCAAGTATTTCAATTTCACTAATCGGACTTGCTTCAAGACCGATTTTAGCAAGCTCTTTAAACTCTTCCATATTATACGCAACACCACTTCCGAGTCCACCTAAAGTATATGCCGCTCTGACAATTAAAGGAAAGCCTATTTCTTTTGCAATTGCTACGGCTTCATCAAGCGTATGAGCGGTTTCGCTTCTTGCCATATCAAGACCGATTTTTTCAATAGCTTTTTTAAATTCTTCTCTATCTTCACCTTTTTTAATAGCTTCAGGATTGGCACCCAAAAACTCGATTCCTTCAAGCATACCTTTTTCATACATTTCCATAGCTACGTTTAGGGCCGTTTGTCCTCCCATCGTAGGTAAAATAGCATCAACATTTTCTTTTTTGATTATTTCCGCGACAACTTCCGGAGTAATAGGCTCGATATACGTTGCATCGGCGAATTCCGGGTCGGTCATAATAGTAGCCGGGTTTGAATTCACAAGAACAACTCTATACCCTAATGATTTTAATGTTTTTGCGGCTTGAACGCCCGAATAATCGAACTCGCAAGCTTGACCGATAACGATAGGTCCGGAGCCTATAAGCAGTATGGTTTTAATATCTTCTCTTTTTGGCATACAAAACCTTTTTTATATGTAATTATACCTTAAAAGTCACAAGTGAAAAATGAAAAATGATATAATTTTAAAAAAAGGCGAAAATTGAGACTTCCTCAAAAAATTGAAGCTTTAAGAAGGGCGACGATTTTTAATAAAAAAACAAAAGAATACGCTCTTGAAGAATTAAAAAAAGATAAAAGCTATCTTGAAAAATGTATCAAAGAAGATATTCACGATAATATAATTTTTAGAAATTACCAAGACTATCTTATCTCCACCGTACTCGAAAGAGACGGTCTTATGAAAAGATTAAAACCTATTCCCTCACAAAAAGCCTTTTCGAGCAAAGAATTCTTAAAATTCTATATAAACGACTTAAAAAACACTCCAAAAGAAGCGAAAGTAAAAAAAATCGGCGTATTCGATACGGAAACCACCGATATTTACGGCTATATTATTTCTTATGCTATCGTGATTCAAGATATGGAAAATATGCAAACCGAAGAGATATACGAATTTTTAAACCCGAAAGCAAAAATTAGCGAAGAAGCGTATAACGTCCATAAAATCAAACAAGAAGACCTTCAAGACAAACCTACTTTCGAAGAAAAAAAAGAAGATATTTTAAAAATTTTCGACTCACTTGATATGGTGGTGGGACATAACGTATTTTATGATTTCGGTGTGTTAAAAAGGGAGCTTGAAAGAGCTAAACATTTTCCAAATATTATAGATATTCCGATATTCGATACTATGTTTTATTCTTGGGATATCGTGGTACTCGATAAGAAAAAACAACCTAAACTCGAAGAAGCAGTGGCATTTTTCTTAGGCAATCAAAAAGCAAATTATCACGATGCGTTAGAAGACGTTAAGATGACACTTAAAGTATTTAACAAAATATTGGAAGAAGGGGAAAAGTTATAAAAATCAAAATACTGAATATCTGAAATGTACGAATCCGAGTATTTTTTCTATATCTCTTACCACTTTTTCCATAATTTTAGATTCAGGCGTCATGCTTAAAAGTCTTGTCAAAAGATATCCGTTCATAAGAGATATTTTTACTTCCCCGTTTGAATCTTCATAAACAGCTATACTCAAAGGCATTTTTACAGCCATAAATTTCGTTCTGTCGTTACTTAACATCTCCCCAGCATACTTTGCATTACAAAACTTGATAATTTTCACTTTCCCCACATCTGGACCACCATATTTTTCAATCTCTTCTTCTTGGTTGATTACAGTAACAACATGCCAACCTGGTGTAGAGGAAATCCTTTTTACAATTAAAGAAACCGTTTTATCAAAATCATACGGGCTTCTAATTTGCTTAAAAAGCATATTTTCAGCCGAACATTTAAAAAACAATGCTAACAAAAACAGTGAAACAACTACACCAAATCCAATTCCAACTAAAAAACTTCTTTTCATTTTACTCCTCCTCAGGTACACAAATTTTTTGATTTTTTATCGCAACAAAAGTTTTATACGCAACAAAACATACAACCGAAAATGTTAATATCCACAATAAGATTGAGAAAGATTTCAATATTACGTTATGATAAGCCGTATCCAAAAGAATAGTTGCTATTGTAATTGCCGCAAGAGGGAACGTATATGCCCACCATGAAATAAAAAACTGTAATTTAATAAACATTTTATACATACTAAACAGCAATATCAAAATAAAAAGCGCTATTGAATATAAAAATAAAGAAAACATATCAACAAGCCCGAACGTTATCCTAAAATAACTGATAAAACCTACCGCCGGAGGGGCTATAAGAATAAAAAAAGTAGGTATAAGTCTCTTTCCAAGCGGATGGTGAAATATCATTCTATAAACCACAATTGTAAATAATACGATCCAAAAAAACATACCTATCGAAAAGAAAAACAGATTCACAAATAAAGGAGCGACATCAACTCCAGCAACAGGAACCAATACGTTACCTACAATAGGAATAAACCAGGCCGGATTAATATGATGTACTTCAAAATCGTTAATGATCCAAAATTTGATTACTATAAAGGTAAAAATAATTTGTAAAATCGCTCCTATGTACCAAAAAACTACAGTAATTGTTGGAGCAAAATCCATATAAGCAATCGAAACCAATAAAAAACTGATAGAAATTGCCGCAAAAAAAGAACTTTTAATAGGATGATTAAACTCTTTTTTTACCATATCCGGATATTTAATTAGCTTAATTAAATAAAGAGTTAAAATAACAAAAAAAGCTATCGTATCAATCACAAGTAACAATAAATAAAGCCAATGAATAGGTAAATTTAAAAAATGCCATGCTTTAGCTGTAGCTATTGTAATTCCAGAAAGTCCCATAATTACAGCAAAAAGCTGTATAGGAAAATATGCCAAATTTCGTTGCATACTCCCCTCCTTTTTTGAGGGAAGTATAGCACATATTAAAAAATATTATGGCAGATATAAGAAAAAATTATAAATAATTATTCGTTCATAAAAAATTTAATGCCTAAATAATAAACAACATATAATATGACAATGAAAATCACAATGGAAAGTAAAGGATCGTTTAAATAATCTCCAACTAAGATAACTATTGCGGAAAAAAGTAGAAATAATACAAAAACTCCGAGAAGAAGTTTGTGTATTATTTTGAGATTCATTTTACTATTTTATAAAATTCTTTGAAAATATATTTACTATCGTGAGGTCCCGGACTTGCTTCAGGGTGATGTTGTACCGAAAATACTGGTTCGTTTTTGTATTTAACACCTTCGATAGTGCCGTCAAAAAGGTTTTTGTGTGTTACTTCTGCAATTTCTTCTATCTCTTCAGGAACGTTGTAGTTGTGGTTTTGTGCCGTAATTTCAACAACCGGCCTTTTACCGATATAGTTTTTAACAGGATGATTTCCTCCGTGATGTCCGAATTTAAGTTTAAAAGTAGGATAGCCGTGTGCAATACTTAAAAGTTGATGCCCAAGACAAATTCCAAACATAGGAACTTTCGCTTCGAGTAGTTTTTTTATTTTTTCGTGTACTTCTTTTAAAATAAGAGGGTCACCAGGTCCGTTGCTTAAAAACACTCCGCCGATTTCTCCGTTTTCATACATTTTAATTACATCTTCAGCAGGAGTATTTGCTGGAACCACCAAACATTCCATTCCGGCTTCGGTTAATTCGTTTAAGATATTTCTTTTTACCCCGAAATCATAAACCGCAATTTTTTTATCCGTATTTTTCTCTTTATATTTTAAGTTTTTGCTATCCCAAGCGCCATGAGGGTGAATATAAGCTTCTTTTGTAGTCACTTCTTTAATATAATCAATCTCTTCAATTCTCGGAGTAGATTTTAAGATTTTTTCAAGTTCGTTTTTATCATGAATTTCACTCGATGCTATCATCATCATAGCACCCTCGTTTCTTATCATTTTAGTTAAAAACCTCGTATCGATTTCACAAATTCCAAGAACGCCTTGTTCTTTTAAAAACTCTCCTAAGCTTCTCTCTCCCCTGAAATTCGAATAAGTATCGACATATTCTCTAACGATTACACCTTTAAGCCAAGCTTTTTGACTTTCGTTATCGTCTTTATTAACTCCGACGTTTCCGATTTCAGGCATTGTAAATACTACGAATTGCCCTGCGTAACTCGGGTCGGTAATAATTTCTTGATAACCGGTCATCGAAGTATTAAAAACTATTTCACCAACCGCAGTACCCTCAGCTCCAAAACCTTTCGCTTCTAAAAAAGTTCCGTTTTCAAGTAAAATAGATATTTTCATAGCAATCCTCTTTTTCTAAGTTCTTGCTCATAAAGTCTTTGAAACACAAGCTCCCACTCTTCACTGCCGGGAACCAAAGGTCTTTTGTAATTCTCTATTTTTTTATAAACTGCGTCTCTTGCTTCTATTTCTTGATTTAGGAAGTTCATAATAGACTTGAAAATAATATTTTTAATTTTCCCGTCTCTTACGTCGTAATCTATAAGTTCGTTATCCCAAAGCTCTTTTACCAAAAAGTGAGCCAAATCATCGATTCTTTCGTCTTTTTTTAATGGAAACCCCTCTTCTTCGGCTATCTGTTTTTTTATTAATTTGAAAACTTCTCTTCTATCTACGTCATAAAAAAGATATTCGTTTTCTTCTTCTTGTTTAGCAAGGATTTCTCTTGCTTTATCTTCTATTTCTCTCTCCCACAAAACATCATCAAGCACGATATCTTCTATCTCTTTTATCGCGGTATCCATGCCTTTTGGGAAAGTTACGTATCCGCTATTTAGTAAATCTATTGCTATTCTTCTGGCAATAAAAGGCACTTGGGCTTCTTTTATGAGCATTACAAACCTTTTTTATAAAATTATAACAAAAACTCAGTAAAGAAACTCCGCTCTTTTATCGAAAATATAACTATTTGCCTCTTTTGCGAATTCAAAAGCTTCCTTAGCTCTTTCACCCTCTATTTCAAATATCAAACTTCCCTCGTTTCCTAAAATTCCGCCGCTTGCTATTACTTTTGCTTCTACTCCGAAAAGTTCCTTAAAGGCTTCTATTTCCGTATATACTTCTCCATAGAAAAATCTAAGCATGGCAATTTTGCTACCCATAGCCAAATCTACATTTTGAGAAGAAGGTGTGTAAAAAGGTATAAGTTTTTCGTGGGTTACCGGGATTATTACTTTAGAACCTCTGCAAGCGGCTTTGATATAAAAATTCCCAAAAGTTCCTCCCTTATCGTCAGCCGCCGCAACAGCCGCGTGTTTTTTGCCGTTCTCATACCAAAGAGCGTTTGCTCCTTTTATGAAATAGTCGTCTTTTGTTATATCGAAATCTTTTATGTTTATCTTTTTTTTGTTTTGCAAAACAACGATATCGGGTCTTGATTTGGTTACGTTTAAGCTTTTATTCGTAAAACATCCGGCAACATAAAGTTCATCGAATTTTATTCCCAACTTTTCTAAAAAAATTTGATTTGTTGAGCCGTAAGCGACATAAATTCTTTTTGAAAAATCTATTTTTTTAAAAAGAGCTTCGGCTATTAAATACTTAGCCGCCGTTGGCGTTAGGAGTAGTTGTGCTTTCATTCGTATCCTTTAATAACAATTCGCTAAGTTTCGCGGCTGTTTGAGGGTCCATTTTCGCAAAAATTTTTGCAATTGTTTTTGCAGGGAGTTTTTGAATAATCTCAAGAGCGTCTTTAGTAGGCATATTCGAAAGAATCTGAGCGGCGTTTTTCGGACGCATTTTTGCATAACTTTGAGTAACTTTATCAAGTTTTGCTTTTTTTATCTCTTCTAAGATTTTTTTATTCTCTTCTATAAGATTTTGAATCTCTTTTTTTTCTTGCTCGATTTTTGCAAGAGTGGCGTTTAGTTCTTTTTCTTTTTCTTTTAATTTTTGCTCTTTTTTCTTAAAAAGCGCCTTATAGGTGTTTTTTAGGGATTCTAAAGCTTCTTGTTGTTCTATTATCTTCTCTGCCTGTGCTTCAAGCTCGGCTCTTTTTTGTGCGAAAATTTCATAACAATCAAGAAGTTTTTGATTATCAACGGCAAAAAGAAAAAGAGGAATTAAAATAAAAACTAATTTAGCTCTCAAAGCGACTCCTAATAGATTTCTCCTAAAATATCACCGACTTCTACGAAATCTTTTTGATTTAGATATTTAAAATGCTCAGGACCGAAGAATAACAAAATAGAACTTCCGAATTCAAATCTTCCAAGCTCGTCGCCTTTTTGAAGCTTAATCGGCTCATCATATTCAAAAGTCGTAATCTCGTCATAGTCTCTTTGCAATCTTTCATCGAAATTCATAACGATTCTACCGACAATCATAGCACCCACGGCTACGAAATAAAAATATCTCTCTTTATCGTCCCTACATCTTAGTACGATTCTTTTATTTTTTGGAAAAACGAGCTCTTTTTCAAGTTGGCTCGGTTTCACCGGTTTCAAATCTCCCGGAATATAAGTTGCTTTTACTATTTCCATATCGATAGGTACGTGAAATCTGTGATAATCTTTCGGAGAGAGATATAGGTTTACAAAATATCCGCCGTTTAATTTCGTCTCATAAGGAATCAGCTCTTTTATATCGTATTTTTTTCCTTTGATTTGATAAACGGTATCATCTTCTATTTCTCCGTCACAAATAACCATAGAATCGCTCGGACTTACGAAAATATCTTTGTCTTCATAAAACTCGATATATTTTTTGTGTCTGATAAACAAATCGTTTAAAGTAGGATATTCGCAAGGGTCTTCAGGCGTATATTCGCTCATATCTATTTTGAAGATTTTTACGTATGTTTTGTTGATAAAGCATTGAATGAATTTAGGAAAGGGAGTTCTTGCTATTTTAACAACTATTTTTGAAAGCAAACGGGAGGGGTTCATTTTAGTTTTACTCCTTTTTTGCCTTTTTGAATTTCACCGATAACATAACCGTCGCTGTTTTTAAGCACTTCATCAACGTCTTTTTCATCAACCGCAAGAATCAATCCGACTCCCATATTAAACGTTCTATACATTTCCGCTTCATCAACGTATTTACTCATAAATTCGAAAATCGGAAGAACTTTGATTTTATCTTTATATACCACAGCCTCCAAATCATCAGGCAATACTCTTGGTAAATTTTCTACGATTCCTCCGCCTGTGATGTGTGCGAGTGCGTGAATATAAGGTTTTAGACGTTTGAAATCTTTTACGTAAATTCTTGTAGGAGTTAAAAGTATGTCGATAAGTTTTTTACCGTCGATTTCGTCATCGAATTTCATATTTAATTTTTCAAAGAAAAGCTTTCTTACAAGCGAATATCCGTTTGAATGAATTCCGCTGCTTGGAAGAGCGACTAAAATATCACCTTCTTTTACTTTAGGATTAAGTTCGTCTTCTTCAGCGATTCCCACAGCAAATCCTGCCAAGTCAAAATCATTTTCACTATACATACCTGGCATTTCGGCCGTTTCTCCGCCTATTAAAGCGCACTCGGCTTGTTTACACCCTTTAGCTATTCCTTTAATAACATCAGCGGCCGCATCAACGTCAAGTTTGCCCGTTGCGTAATAGTCTAAGAAAAATAGAGGTTCTCCGAAGTTACAAATCAAATCGTTTACACACATAGCAACCAAATCGATTCCGACTGTATCATATTTTTTTGCATCGATTGCAAGTTTCAGTTTAGTACCCACTCCGTCTGTCGCGGATAGTAATACCGGCTTTTTATATCCCGCAGGAAGTCTGAAAGCTCCGGCGAAACTTCCTATTCCACCGACTACGTTTTCGTTAAAAGTCTCTTTTACTACCGGTTTAATTTTATCTACCAACGAATTTCCGGCATCAATATCGACACCGGCGTCTTTGTAGCTTATTTTCATTCTTCATCCTTACATTCGCAATAACAACTTCCGAAGATTTTTGTCAAAACAACTGTTGAAGGACAAAAATCAAAAATAAAGTGAATAAACAACATAATCGACATAAACGCCAACAATACCAATCCTGCTACGCTATACCCTTTTGCCAAAAGAGCTAAAATAAGCAACAAAAACATACTCATCATAAGTCTTTGAACTCTCTCTGCACAAAACATTTTTTTAGTCTTCATTACGCTCCTTTAAAAAATTACTCTATTAACTTGATTCATTTTTTCTTTTGCCAACTCTCTTGCTTTTTTATTTGAGTTATTTATTATATCTAAAATTTCATCGTTTTTTAACTGAGCTTTCTTTTCTCTTATCGGTGCGACCACTTTTTCTATATTTGTCGCACATCTTTTTTTACACTCCACACATCCGATAGTTCCCGCTCTACAAGCACTCTCTATCTCAGCCACCTCATCAGGAGATGAAAAGGCTTTATGATATTCAAAAACTATACAAACTTCCGGATGTCCAGGGTCTGTTTTTTTGATTCTTGCGGGGTCTGTTTTGGCCATTCTTACTTTTGCCCAAATTTCTTCTGGAGTTTCGTCAAGATAAATAGCGTTATTAAAGCTTTTACTCATTTTTCTACCGTCAAGCCCCGGAAGTCTCGGTACTTCAGTTAGCATCTCTTGAGGCTCTTTAAATATTTCGGTTTTATAAAGATAATGGAATCTATTAACGATATCCCTTGCAAGTTCCAAATGAGGTTTTTGGTCTTCACCGATAGGCACCAAATCCGCATCATAAAGTACGATATCCGCTGTTTGTAAAACAGGATATGTCAAAAATCCGGCGTTATTTTTTTTCTTATACTCTTCTTGCTGCATAGCGTCTTTATATGTCGGATTTCTCTCAAGCCAACTTACAGGTGTAATCATATTAAAAATCAAATAAAGCTCCGCATGCTCTTTTATTTCGCTTTGGATAAAAAGCGTCGTTTTTTCCGGGTCTATACCACTTGCTATCCACTCTTTTACAAGCTCGACGCTATTTTGTCTCAAATCTATTTTTTCATCAAATTTAGTCGTTAACGCATGCCAATCGGCTACGAAAAAAAAGCAATCATATTTTTCTTGCAACTCTTTCCAGTTTTTAAGCACACCTATAAAATGCCCCAAATGAAGTTTACCCGTAGGTCTCATTCCACTTACTACTCTCAAAATTTCGCTCCTATTTCTAAAAATGCACCTTTATAGGATAGTTTTGTGGTGTTATCGTTACTATCCGTATAATATGCTTCTTTGTATTTATACCCAATTTTAACAAAAGGTTCGATAATATTTTTTAAATTTATACTATATTTTATTCCACCGGAGAAGTCGTAATGATGTTTATCTCCGATTTTTGCCACTTTTGCAATTCCTACAAAAGAAAATCCATGTAATTTTACCGTATTTATACTTCCATACAAATAAGGAAGAATCAAAGAACCGGTATAATTTATTTTGTACTCTTTCGTTACGTTATCATATATCCTAAAAGTACCTCTCCAATAATCGGCCCCAAGTCCTAATTCACTCTTACCTATAGGTGTATTTATACAATAAAAAGCAGTCCCTTCATACGCATCAATCGACATATAAGTATCCGCATCGGTCAAAATAGTATTTATGCTAACTTTCCCAAACACAGTAACATTTGAAGCAATATAATTACTATGCCCGGTAGTTTCGTATTTTATGTATCTGAATTTAAAATTAGGAACAAAAGGAATTTTGTGAGTTAATTTAATCCAAAAGTAAGGATGAGTTTTGTTTTTAAGTCCGAAATATCCCGTATACGGATCGTTATTAAAATCAACGCTTTTTTTTCCAAAATAGTTTTTACCTTTGGAACCTTTTACATATCCGCCTATAATCTGTTGTTCTACACCATATCCGCCGCTGATATTAAAAAAATCAGCTTTTAACATTCCGGCAGTTAAAAAAACAGCCAAAAATAATCTTTTCATTTTATACCCCTTTACCGGTTTTATTTTTATATCGGTAAAGAGGTATATAAGTTAAGTAAAAAAATAAATTAAAATTTAGCGCCAAGCTCTAAAAAAGCACCTTTATATTGAAGTTTTGTAGTAGTATCTCCGTCAGTTCCGTATACTTCTTTGTATTTATATCCTAATTTTACAAAAGGATTGATAGGACCCGGTACGTCAATCGTATATTTAAGAGCTCCTAAATATTCATAATGGTGATTATCTCCGGCTTTCGCCCATTTTACATAACCGAGTGCCGAAAATCCGAAAAATTGCATTGTTTCTACGTTTCCGTAAACATAAGGCAATATTACCGTCCAATCGTTATCCACCCAATATTTCGTCACACCGGTATTTTGTTCGGTTCCGTAAATTTTCGTATGTCCTTGCCATATATCAACACCCGCACCAAATTCAAAATCCGCAAAAACCGGTTTGAATTCGTAAAATAAAGTTACATCGTAAGAGTTGATTTTTTGAGAAGTGTCAGCGTTGATTATAGCTCCGTTAATATAAACTTTTCCGATTTTTACGTTACCAGCGATATAGTTACTATGACCTGTTGAATCGTATCTCGTATATTGTAATTTAATATTAGGAAGTAGAGGAATCGGATGAATAAGTTTTACCCACACATACGGATTATTTTCATCTTTCAAACCTAAATATCCGACAGTTCCTCCATAACTACTCACACTACCGAAGTAGTTGATAGTATCTCCGTTTTTCGCATAACCGCTAATTTTTTGCTGTTCATACCCAGCACCTGCACTCACACTAAATAAATCGGCACTCGCAAAACTTGCAATTCCCGTTATTAGTAGTGCCGCTATACTAATCTTTTTCATTCTTGCTTCCTTTCTCTCTTGGTATAAGAACGATAGGCGTTCCCGTAAAATCTTCTTTTGAACGAATAAAGTTAATCAAATATCTCTCATATGAGAAGTGAAGTTTCGGTTTATTCATCACAAGCGCAATAGTCGGAGGTTTAATACCGAATTGCGTTGCATAGTAAATTTTGATTTCTCTTCCTCTGATATCGGTAGGTAGATGGTGTCTTTGAGTCGCTTCTTTTATCCATTCGTTAAGTTTTGAGGTAGGTACTCTTTTTGTATAGTTGCCATATACGTAAATAATTTTTTCTTTTAATTTATCAAGATTCCTTTTCGTTTTGGCACTCACTACCATAAACGGAGCGTAATAAAGGAATTTGAATCTATCTCTTACTTCGGTTTCGAATTTTTTATAATCCATTTTGGCTTCATCCCATTTATTTGCGACGATTATTACGGCGTTTTTGTGTTTTTGGATAAGACCACCGATTTTTTCGTCAAGCTCGACTATTCCTTCTTTACTATCAAGCACCAAAATAGCGACATCCGCTTCTTTTAGGACTTTTTCTGTTCTCATAAGAGCGTATTTTTCTATATCTTTTATTTTTCCTCTTCTTCTAATTCCGGCCGTATCGATAAAAGTGATATTATAGCCATCAAACCAAATACTCTCGTCAATCGGGTCGATAGTCGTTCCGTCAACATCACTAACTATCGCTCTTTCTTCTCCAACAAGAGCGTTAAGTAAAGAGCTTTTCCCGACATTTACACGACCGACTATCGCAACTTTAATCTCTTTTAGAGTTTCCAAATCTTCGTTTTGGTCTTCTTCGCTAAAAAGCTCTTCAAGAGGAATATCTTCTTCAATAGAGGTAGCTTCTTGGATAACTCTCGGTTTTTTAGGAATATAATCTTTGATTCTTTCAATTAATTTCCCGACTCCTCTATTGTGAGCTATCGATATCGGATAAACTTCTTCTATTCCGAGTTCGTAAAAATTATAGACGTTTTCCATTAATTTGTCGTTGTCTACTTTATTAACAACCAAAATCATAGGTTTATTTAATCTTTGAAGAGTTCTTACGTATTCTATCTCTTTTTCATCGGGGATAGTTTTGGCATCCACCATATAAAGAATCAAATCGGCTTTCTTAGCAACATCAAGAGCTTTTTGTTTTACTTTTTCAAAAAGTTCGTCTCTCTCTTCAAGCCCTCCCGTATCAAGTAAAATAATATCCTCAAGTTCGTCATCAAGGGAGACTATTCTCTTTTTTATATCGCGAGTAGTACCTGCTTT
Source organism: Caminibacter pacificus (assembly GCF_003752135.1). Taxonomy (NCBI): domain Bacteria; kingdom Pseudomonadati; phylum Campylobacterota; class Epsilonproteobacteria; order Nautiliales; family Nautiliaceae; genus Caminibacter; species Caminibacter pacificus. The sequence continues at coordinate 144,330 of NZ_RJVK01000005.1, read as the reverse complement.
TTCGCTGACTATCGCGTCTCTTTGTCTAAGCACTCTGTTGAAAAAACTGCTCTTTCCAACGTTCGGCTTACCAAGTATTGCTATTTTTAACATTAATATCCTCTTTTTTTTAATTAAATTATATCAAATAAGAAAGACTCAGATTGAGTCTTTGTAGCTGATTTTTTTGCTTAGAAGGTCTTTCATGTGGATGTAGTTGTTTAGAGCGTTAATATAGGCTTTTGCGCTTGCAAGCATAGTATCGATACTTAATCCGTGCCCCATAACAGCCGGTTTATTCTCATCGAAAATCACTTTTACCATTACTTTTGCAAGAGCGTCTTTTCCTTCGGTAACCGCCTCGACTTTATAATCCATAAGTCTTCCGTTTATTCCGCTGATTCTATCTATTACTTTAAATACCGCGTCAATTGTTCCCTCGCCGATTGCCGCATCTACATAAATTTTGTCTTCGAATTTAATTTTTGCAGCAGCACTCGGCATTCCGTCGCTACAATCGCTAAGTTGCAAAGATATAAGTTCGTAAACTTTCGGCGTTTTGTCGCTTGCTTCGTTGATAATAGCCAAAATATCTTCGTCGTAAATCTCTTTTTTCTTATCAGCAAGTTTTTTAAACTTCATAAAAATTTCGTTCAATTCTTCTTCGCTGATATCGGTAAATCCTAATTGCTCGAGTTTTTTCTTCAACGCATGGCGTCCGCTGTGTTTTCCAAGAACAATAGTATCTTTCACATCAAGCCCGATATCTTCCGCACTCATAATTTCATAAGTTTCTTTATGTTTTAACACTCCGTCTTGATGAATTCCGCTTTCATGAGCAAAAGCGTTTCTACCCACAATCGCTTTATTCGGTTGCGGCTCTATTCCCGTTACGCTCGCAACAAGTCTGCTTGTCGGATAAATCTCTTTTGTATTGATTCTCGTATCGATTCCTTCAAACAAATCGCGTCTAACTTTTATAGCCATTACAATCTCTTCAAGTGCGGCGTTTCCTGCTCTTTCACCAAGTCCGTTTATAGTACATTCCACTTGTCTTGCGCCGTTTAGTACGCTATATAAAGAGTTAGCTGTTGCAAGTCCCAAGTCGTTATGACAATGCACGCTAAAAATCACGTCTTTTGGGAAGTAATCGACAAGTTCTTTTATCATAGCTCCCATTTCGGTAGGAAATCTATATCCGACCGTATCCGGGATATTGATAGTTTTTGCCCCCGCTTCTATTACGGCACTTATAATCTCTTTTAAAAAGCTCATTTCGCTTCTTCCCGCATCCTCACAAGAAAACTCGACATCATCGACAAATGTTTTAGCGTATTTTACGGCATCAACCGCTCTTTTAATAACTTCATCGGGAGTCATTTTAAGTTTATATTCCATATGAATAGGACTTGTCGCTATAAATGTATGTATTCTTTTTAGAGGTGCGGGTGCAATAGCCTCACCTGCCGCTTTTATATCCTTTTCGACCGCTCTTGCAAGCGAACAGATAGTCGATGTTTGAACTTCTTTTGCGATATTGTGTATCGCTTCGAAATCCCCCGGACTCGCAGCGGCAAAACCGGCTTCGATAATATCAACTCTCAATTTTTCAAGTTGTTTTGCCACTTTTATCTTCTCTTCAATCGTCATACTTGCACCGGGACTTTGCTCTCCGTCTCTTAAAGTGGTGTCAAATATCTTTACCATTTCCATAAAAATTCCTTTTTGGCTATTTTTTTATAATTATACTGCAATCATAAATGATTGTCAATGGAAAAAAATTATTAATTACTTTTCTTTATTGCTTTACTATAGTTCAAAATTCCTCGCACAAACCCGTAAAACGTATAAATCGTAAGTATTCCCGCTATCGCTTCAATCGGAAATAAGTATATCAAAGAAGCGACCAAAATAATACCTACAAGCACTTTCAAAGCTACGCTTTTATTGAAATCTATCTTTTTAAAACTCGGATATCTGAAATTACTCACCATCAAAAACGCCAAAAACAGCGCTCCTATTTCAAGAAGTAAGCTCAAACCTCCCTCATATTTCAAATCGAGCATAATCCAGCTACTCAGCACTACAGCCGCGGTAGGAATAGGCAACCCTATGAAATATCTCGGGTCAAGCTCACCTGTCGTAACATTAAACCTCGCAAGTCTTATCGCCCCGAAAACAACATAAAGACCGCTAACAAGCGCTCCGAATCTACCGAACTCATGCCCTGCGGCAAAAAAGAGCATCATAGCAGGCGCTACTCCGAACGCCACCAAATCCGCAAGAGAATCGAACTCCACTCCGAATTTGGAAGTCGTGTTGGTCATTCTCGCCACTCTTCCGTCAAGCCCGTCGGCAATAAGACTCAAAACAATATAAATAAAAGCTTTTTCAAACTTTTGCTGTGACGAAGCAATTATTGCCATCACTCCGAAAAAAGCGCTAAGAGCCGTAAAAAAATTCGGCAAAAGATACGCTAAATTAATTCTCTTCATACACATATCCTATCAAACTCTCACCTGCATAAACTTTTTGAAATTCAGTAACTTTAACAATCGTATTTTTCGGCAAATAAACGTCCACTTGAGAGCCTAACATTATCATTCCGTATCTCTCTGCTAATTTTATAGGTCCCAAATCTCTAAACATAACGATTCTTCTTGTGATAAAACCTGCTATTTGATTTACTACGATTTGGGTATCTTCATTTTGAAACAAAACTCTGTTTTGTTCGTTTAGCTCACTCGCTTTTTCGCTGTTTAACGATAAAAACGTTCCGTGAATATACTCTCTTGCACTCATTTCGCCGCTAATAGGCGCACGTTGAATATGAACGTCAAAAATAGAGAGTCTTATCGATATTTTTATAGCCTCTTTTTTTGTTATCGGCGAAATCGCTTCGCTTATTTCTATAATTGTTCCGTCACTCGGAGAAATTATAGCCCCGGGGCTTTCATCTTCCGGAATTCTTGCCGGATTTCTAAAGAAATAGAGAAAAAACGCAAATAAAGCAAAAAACAGAATCTGCCAAAAAAGCGAAAAACCAAAAAGTAACGACAATATAAATAAAGCGCCGCTCGTTAATATAAAAGGATACCCTTCTTTAAGAATTATTTCCGTCTTTTTCATTGTTTTCCTCTTTTTGAGAATCTGTTTCCGAATTCTCACTATTTTTTTCATCTTTTTCTTCGCTTTTTTTAGAGTTTGTCTCCTCTTCGAGTCTTCCCTCTTCAAAAGCTTTAATAAGCTCTCTAACTCTACTTCCTTCGATTACTTCTTTTTCATAAAGTTCTTTTACCATAGCCTCGATTACAGGTGCGTATTTTTTAAGTGTCTCTTTTACATGCTCGTATCTTTGAGCTAAAAACTCTTTTATAAATTTATCGACTTCTTCTTGTGTTTTTTCGGAATATTCTCTTTGCTGAGCAAAGCCTCCTAAAAATCTATTGGTCTGTTTTTCAAGAACCATAAGCCCCGCAACGTCCGTCATTCCGTACATACTAACCATTGCTCTTACGATATCAGTAGCTCTTTCAAGGTCGTTTCCGGCTCCCGTAGAAATCTCACCGATAAACACTTCCTCAGCCGCACGTCCTCCAAGAAGCGTATCGACTTCCGCGATAAGCTCTCTTTTTTGCATCAAGTACTTATCTTCTTCAGGCATATTAAGCGTATATCCGAGCGCGGCAAGCCCACGAGGAACTATTGAAACTTTTTTTACTTTTCTTGCTTCCGGAGTCACTTCCGCAATTACGGCGTGTCCGCTTTCGTGATACGCTACGATTTTTTTGTCTTTGTCGTTTAATCTTCTACTTCTTTTTTCAAGTCCTGCGATTTGTCTCTCAACAGCTTCTACGAAATCTTCTTGATTAACCTCTTTTTTGTTTTTTCTACCCGCAAGCAATGCCGCTTCGTTTACGATATTTGCCAAATCCGCACCCGCAAGTCCGGCCGTCATTCTTGCAATTTCTTCCAAATCAACGTCTTTTCCGGCTTTTATTTTTTTAACGTGAACTTTTAAAATCTCGACTCTTCCTTTGAAATCCGGCTTATCTACAAGCACCTGTCTATCAAATCTCCCCGGTCTAAGAAGTGCAGGGTCTAAAACTTCGGGTCTGTTTGTCGCCGCTAAAACGATTACCGGCTCGTTAGAATCAAATCCGTCCATTTCGGCTAAGAGCTGATTTAGAGTTTGTTCTCTTTCATCGTTTCCGCCCATAGGTCCGCCTGCGGCTCTGCTTTTTCCTATCGCGTCGATTTCGTCGATAAATATAATACTCGGCGCTTCTTTTTTCGCCTGATTAAACAAATCTCTAACCCTTGCGGCACCAACACCCACGAACATTTCGATAAAACTACTACCGCTTACCGCAAAAAACGGCACATCCGCTTCACCGGCTACGGCTTTTGCAAGCAATGTTTTCCCCGTCCCCGGAGGCCCTACCAAAAGCACACCTTTTGGAATTTTCGCTCCGAGCTCTATATATCTGTCCGGATTTTTTAGAAAATCGACAATCTCTTTTACCTCTTCTTTGGCTTCTTCGTTACCGGCAACGTCGTCAAATTTTACGTTCGGTTTTTCGCTTTTTATAAGCCCTTTAGCACTACCGAAACCTAAAACTCCGCCCATTCCTTTTTGCATTCTGCTTGCCAAAAACATCCAAATGGCAAAGAAAATAAATATAGGAATAATCCATCCGAAAATCAAATCGCTAAGCCAATTATTGTCGTTAATTGCTCCGTACGGAACTTTATACTTATCAAGAGTCTCGACTAACGTCGGGTCGTTAGGTACTTTTTGTACCGTAATTATTTCTCCGTCTTTTAATTTGGCTCTTACGATATTCTTACCGATTGCCACATATTCGAGTTTGCCTTCTTTTGCAAGTTGTTTTATATCCGAATAGGTATATGTCATCACCTGTTTTGTTTGATTGTTAAATACCGTATTCGTCGCAGTCGGAGAGATACTTCTAAAAATTACTATTATTACAATTGCGAAAATTATAAATAGCAGTAGCGGATTTTGATTGAAAAAGTTATTATTTTTATTGTTCTTATTATCCATTAACTTCCTTTCTTAATATTAATGTCACCCACTCGTTTTCTCTTATCTCCTCTAAAAGTTCGAAATCTTTGTATTTATCAAGCACTTTGTCTTTGTACTTGTCAATTATACCCGATAGTATTAAAATATTATTAACTCTTTGTTTCAAATCGTTAGCGATAAACACCAAAACATCCGCAATAATATTGGCTACGACAACGTCATAGGTTTCATTTGAGTCTGCGGCGCTACCTTGAAATATTTTTCTATATTTTGCGTTGTTTAATTCGAAATTTTCTTTTGCACTTTCCACTGCGAGCGGGTCGGTATCGCAAGCATCTACGACTGCTCCGAGTTTATTTGCGACAATTCCCAAAATTCCGCTACCGCATCCCACATCAAAAAGAGTATCATCTTTTTTGACATATTTTTTTAACGCTTTTACGCAGCTTCTTGTAGTTTCGTGATGACCGCTCCCAAAAGCGAGAGCCGGGTCGATAATAATATTGATTTTACCTTCTTTTGGGGGATACCAGGAGGGATGAATATAAAATTCGTCTATTTCTACGGGTTTTATCGATTCTTGATAAAGTTTTACCCAATCTTTATTCGATTTTTTCTCAACGTTTATTTCGAAATTTATCCGTGTGGAAAAAATCTCTTCCAAAGCCTTAACATACTCTCTTAATTGCTCCATAATCTCATCAAGAGGTTCTTCGCTTCTTAAAATAAGCGTATTATCTTTTTCTTCTATTCCGTTAAAAAACCTCTCCATTAAAAAATTTTCTATTTCATCTTTAAATTTGTCAGTTTTTATGGAATATTCGTAATAAATCTCTTTCATAATTACAAAGCACCTTTATATTGTATTGCTTTGTAATTATACAAATTATTTCACCTTAAATAAAGTTAAGCCGCTCCTATTAATTTTATCATTTGAAGTTTTTCTTTTAGTTTTTGAATATTGAACGGTTTAACGATATAGTTATTTACTCCGGCTTTTACCGCCTCAATTACGCTTTCTTTACCACCTTCTGTGGTAATCATAATAATTTTTACGCCTTTTCCGGCTTTTATATCTTTGATAAAGTTAGCGCCTTTACCTAAAATACCTTGTTCCTGCTCAAAATTTCTTATTTTTTTCACAAGTTCAAGTCCGTTCATATTAGGCATATTCCAATCCGTAAGCACCGCGTCGATTTCGTCTTTATATTGCTGGAAAAGTTCCCAAGCTTTTACTCCGTCTTCGGCTTCTAAAATATCCGCTTCGTTAAATCCTAATTTTATTAATGAGTTTTTGATAATCCTCCTCATGGTTTTAGCATCATCAACAACTAATATTTTTCCCATAACAACTCCTTTAAGAGAATACTTTACTCCATATCGACAAAAAAAATAAAAAAATTAGAAAAAGAGGAGGATTTTGAGGTGAATTGTGAAAAAATTATTGAAGTTTTAAAATTTGTGCCAGGTCTATTTTTCCTTCGTAGAAGGCTTTTCCGATTATTACTCCGTAGATGTCGTTTTGTTTTACTTTTATGATATCTTCCTCGCTTGCGACACCGCCGCTTGCGATAACAGGTTTGTTCGAAGCTTTCATAACTTCAAGAATAAAATCTATATTAAGACCTTGAAGAGTTCCGTCTTTGCTTATATCGGTAGCGATAATACATTCGATATCGCTATTTTTAAATTTTTCGGCAAGTTCTGTCGCTTTTATTCCTTCACTCTTACCCCATCCGTCAACCGCTACGTATCCGTCTTTTGCATCGATTCCAACAGCAATAGGATATTTTTTTGCAAGTTCTATTACTTTTTCAGGTTCTCTTGCCGCAATACTTCCTAAAATGAGTCTGTTAATCCCCAAATCAAGATATCTTTTTATAGTCTCTTCATCTCTGATTCCACCGCCGAGTTGGATTTTCAGATTCGTATTTTTTCTTATTTTTTCAATCTGGTCTATATTTTTAGGCTCACCGGCAAATGCTCCGTTTAAATCAACGATATGAAGCCATTTAGCGCCCATATCCTCAAATCTTTTGGCAAGTTCCCAAGGCTCGTTGCTATATACTTTAGCACTTTCCATTAATCCTTTTGTAAGCCTAACGGCTTGTCCGTCCTTTAAATCTATCGCGGGAAAAACAATCATTTCATCTCCTTATAAATTGACAAAATTTTGAAGTACTTTTAGTCCTGCATCGTGACTTTTTTCTGGATGAGGCTGAAACCCAAAAACGTTATCTTTATTTACCGCACTAACAAACTCGTATCCGTACAAAGTTTTACCGATAACATATTCATCCTCACACACCGCATGATAAGAATGAACAAAATAAAGATAAGGATTTTCAAGTCCTTCAAAAAGCGGCGTATTTTTTTGAAAAAACATCTTATTCCACCCCATATGAGGAACTTTGTGAGTTTTTTCTATTTTTTTATCGAATCTTACAACTTTTCCTGGAATTATTCCAAGCCCTTTGTGATTACCGAATTCCTCACTACTTTCAAACAAAAGCTGCATTCCAAGACATACCCCAAGTACGTATTTGCCGCTTTTTACGTATTCTCTCATAGCTTCATCAAGCCCTGTTTCTCTCAAATGCTCCATAGCATCACCAAAAGCCCCGACTCCCGGAAAAATAAGCTTGTCGTAATTTTTTAGTTTATCGCTATCGCTAACTATTTCGGCTTTTGCGCCTATTTTTTTAAAAGCATTTGCAACACTTGCCAAATTTCCCATATTGTAATTAACGATACCAATCATTATCAGTCCTTAATATCTTTTCCGACGGATTTCATATAATATGCAAGACCTATAAGCAAAAACGTAACCGCTGCTAATAAAACGGCCGCATACATAAGTTTTTGAGGTGCAATCATAGCAAATTTGAATACGAGCATAAGCCCCTCAATCGCAAGAGCGATAACGATACTTCCCAAAAACTTAATCATAGTTTTGTGAATAGCGAAAGGATGTTCTTCTTTTTCTTCTATAACTTCTTCGCTGACAAGCGTTTTTACCAAATCGAAAAGCGCAAGAGAAAGAGTCAAAAGAATTGTAGATTCAAACATCTTCTTAACGTCAAGCTGTGCGAGATTATAAGAAAAAAACATCTTAACGCCGTCGATAAATAATAACACAACAATACTAAAAAGCGCCAAACTAAAAAGTCCGTAAACCACTCTATTGAAATTATGAAACCACTTTTCGCCTTTTTCTTCATGCATAAATTTTAAAAGTTCTCTTAAAGGAATATCGATAACGGCAACGTATAACAATTCACCTTTATTATTAAAAATAGGATACGCCGCACTAACAACCATATCTCCACCTACAAGACTCGGATAAGGGTCGGTTAAAATACATTTTTTCTCTTTTACCGCTTTATAAAAATACGTCCTATTGGCTTGGTTTACCTCAACCATAGTCTCTTGATATTCATTTTTTAATGTAATCATTCTTGAGATTTGCATTCCTTTCGCATCAAGCACATACGCTGCATTTGCAAAAGGAAGTTCATGCACTATCTTTTCAAGCCCGTCAACTACTACGTCAATTGTAATTTCCGGTAATTTATTAGGCAAATTTCTTTGCAAGAGATAACAAAAATAAGCCCTTGCTTCTTTTCTAATTTTTTGAAAATCTTTAATCTCTCTAATATGCATATTTCCCTCCTATTATTTTCAAAAGTTCTTCCACGCAAAGTCCCATTGCCGTAGATTCGTAACCTATTACTTTTTTAATATATTTTTTACAAAATCCCTCCACCATACAAGCCCCGGCTTTTCCTCTCCACTCTCCGCTTTTTATATACTCTTCCAAATCTTTTTCGTCGAATTTATCAAATTCGTATATCGTTTCATCAATTCTTCCGAATTTTTGTCCCTCAAGCCTTACCCACATCGCCGTAATGATTCTTATCTCTTTTCCGCTTTGAGCCAAAAGAATTCTTCTTGCATCATTTTCGTCTTTTGCTTTTCTTAAAATATTTTTGCCGTCACTCACAACCGTATCGGCAGTTACGATATCTTCTTTTTCAAAACACTTCATACACTCTTTAAATTTTCCGTAACTTGCCAAAACTACAAATTCGTAAGGGTCTTTTGATTTGATAGAATCTTCGTCGAAATCGCAACTTTTTTGAATGAAATCTATTTTGTAAGTTTTAAGCAAAGAGGCTCTTGTAGGAGATGAGCTGCAAAGTATCAGCAAGACTTTCCTTTTTGCTAATTGTATCAAATACTAAATATATATTCAAAAATATTTTTGCCGTCTTTGTAGTAGGTTTTATAAGAAATCTGATACTTTTCACAAATGTTTTTGACGATATTAAGCCCTATCCCAAGACCTCTTTTATGAGAATGTTCTCTGTAATTTTTTTCAAAAACTTCAATAGGATTTTTAATCCTCTCACCGTACGATTCGATTTTTAAGATTATTCTGTCTTCCTCTTTTTTAAGAGAAACATAAATATCTTTTTTCTTTGAATATTTAATAGCATTAGAAATATTATTATCCACAAGTCTTTCGAACTCGATTCTGTTGATATTAAAATAGACATCTTTATCTATATCGGCATGAATCTCTTTATTATTGGCTTTTGCTATCAAAGAGAAAAAGTTTATTCTCTCTTCTACAATTTGAGAGAGATTTAACATTTCCGGTTTATACTCTACCGTTTCATTCGAAGCTATATAGGATAAATCGTTATATGAATTCAAAAGCATCTGAATTGCCGCATCCACTTCTTCTATAGATTCGTTTACTTCGTTATCGTTAAGCACTTTTTTTTGCGCAAGAATATTTTTAACATAATCAAGATTTAAGGTAATAACACTCATAGGAGTTTTGATTTGATGAACGGTATCTACGATAAAACGTTTATTTTCTTCCAAAAGCTGTCTGTTTTTAGCTATTTCTTGATTAATTTTTTCGTGATAATCGTTATATCTGTTTTTAAGTTCGTAAATTTCGTCTATAAAACTTGAAACGTTTTCCACTTTTTTATTTTGTTTCATATGAGAGACTATCTCCTTAATCTCATACGAAACTTTATCTATTACAAATTTATAAATTATAAATACTCCAAGAACTACTGCCAAAAAAATTAACAAAAATCTTTTTCTTAAAGATTCTATATTGGCTTCTAATTTAGTCGTGTCATATACCGTTTCTATTAAAAGTCTACTATTTGATTTCTCAAAAACGCCTTTAATTATCGTAAAAAACACTAATTGATGTCGGTCTAAGTCCAAATTTTTAATTACGCCATGTTTAGTTCTAAATATATCTTCCACAAGTTTTGCAAGCATTATATTCTGTTTTTTTATATCTTTTTTAGGCAAATCTATTTTAACGTTGGAATATTTCAAAATTTTTTGAAAAATATCATTTGTTCTTTGCCACATAATGTTTAAAGGAAGTTTTTGCTGATATCTGTTTTTAAAATTGATCGGAGTAATAAGATAATTATCTACATAATAAATATTTAGTTTTTTTAAGTCCGAAGTACTTTTTAAAATTTTTTCATATAATTTTTTTGCGTCTTTAAACATATCTACTACAAAAGCAAGTTGTAAAAGATATTTTTTATCCGGTGACACAATCAAATAATATCTTTTTAAGTTCATAGAAGAAACGTCTAAATGAGGGCTTGAAATATCGATATCTTTTTTACCCGTAAATACGTCGTTTAATATTTGCTTGTATGCTTTAAATTTTCCGAGGTCATATCCGATATCCGGCTTATAACTACCGTCGACTATTTTATAATTTCTGTCTATTTTAAAAACTTCGTATTTACCGAATACCGAATTTTCGTTTAATATTTTAGCTATCCCGTTAACGTCAAAATTTCCTTTGCTGTAAAAAAGAGGAAGAGTATTTAAAAATTTCAGATTTTCATCCTCGGCGGTTTTGAAATAATATTGAGCTTTATCAAGAAGAGATTTGAAAGATTCCCTAATTTTAATAGTATCGAGATAATGCTTGTTTACGAAATTTTGAATAAGTACGTTTTTTGAGTAGTTGTATTGAAAAAACAGTGCTGCAAATATGAATATGGATAAAATAAAAAAGAAAAGTAAAACGATTTTGTCGAGTTTAATTCTATACTTCAAATCTATACCCTACTCCTACTACGGTTTTAATATAATCCTTGTCGAATTTTTTTCTCAGTTCGTTTACAAGTTGTCTTAGAGGGTAGTTTTTTTTGTTTTCTCCTTCCCATACAAAATCGATAATTTTATCGTTATAAACGGTATAGTTTAGGTTTTTTAATAAAATATGAAGAAGTCTTTTTTCTTTTTTTCTGAGATTAACCCTCTCTCCGTTTTTAAACAAATCTCCGCTGTGAAAATTAAACTCGTAATCATCGAATTTCACACTCTCTTTTAAAAGATGTTTGATTCTCATCTCAAGTTCAGCGGCGTGAAAAGGTTTTTTGATATAGTCGTCACACCCGTATCCGTATGCTTTTTCGAAGTTTTCCTCTTCTACAGCCGCCGTAATCATAATAATAAATCCCGTTTTATTCTGCTCTTTTATAAATTTTACAAGCTCTATTCCGTTGATATAAGGAATATTGATATCGATAAGATATAAGTCGAAATCCCTTTTTCTAATCAAATCGACAGCCGTTTTTCCGTCTTCACACAACGTAACTTGAAAATCTTTGTGCTCCAAAATTCTTTTGACGATTTTTGCGTGTTGCGGATCGTCTTCTATCAATAAAACGCTATGCATAAAACCTTTCCCCTTTTTTTGAGAAAATTATAATAAACCAAAGTCAAATCTATGTAAGAAAAAGGAAAAAAAGAGGTTAAATATTAAATTTTTCTTTAATTTTTTTGATTAATTCGTCGATTTTCGAAGCGTCTTTTCCGCCGCCTTGTGCGAAGTCAGGTTTTCCACCGCCCCTTCCGCCTACAATCGGTGCGAATTCTTTAATCAAATCTCCGGCTTTAATTTCAGGAACTTTAGAAACGGCTACAAGAGTTACTTTTCCTTTGTTTTCTCCCGCTAAAAACGCCACTAAATTATCAATTTTTCCTTTTAAATCGGTTGCGATTTCTCTAAGGTCAGCGTTGTCTATTCTTTCGATTACGAAATTGATTCCGTCTTTTTGTATAGGTTTTATCTCTTTAACGGCTGCTTTTTGAAGAGCTTTAATTTCGTCTTTTAATTTTTTGATTTCTTCTTTTTGTTTAGAAATAAACGTCTCTAAATCTTTGGCTTTGTTTTGAGCTTTTAACTCTTCTACCAAGTCGATATACTCTTTTGCGTATTTATAAGCGCTAAGTCCGACAACCGCTTCGATTCTTCTGACACCGGCACTAACACCGCTCTCTTTCGTAATATAAAAACTTCCGATTTCAGCAGTATTTTTTACATGAGTACCGCCGCAAAGCTCCACACTGAAATCGCTAAATTTCACGACCCTTACTATATCTCCGTATTTTTCACCGAATAATGCCATAGCTCCGGCTTTTTTCGCTTCTTCTATAGGCATTTCGGCAACTTCTGCGTTTACGCCTCTTGCTATTACGTTATTTACCATTTCTTCAATTTTTTGAAGCTCTTCTTTACTAAGCGCTTTTGGATGCGTAAAGTCGAATCTGAGTCTGTTGGCTTCAACCAAAGACCCCGCTTGCGTTACATGCTCTCCCAAAACTTTTCTTAAAGCCGAATGTAAAAGGTGTGTCGCAGAGTGGTGTTTTGCGATTTCGTTTCTGCTCTCATCCACAACCGCTTCTACTTTTTCGCCAACTTTTAGCTCGGCATCTTCGACTTTGCTTAGATTTTTTTCGTCGAATTTTTTAGTATCTACTACTTTCGCGACTACTTTCCCGTCTTTTAAAATCTCTCCCCTGTCTCCGACTTGACCACCGCTTTCGGCATAAAAAGGAGTCTCTTCAAGCATTACCCAACCCGAACCTTTTAGTTCTTTTACTTCGTTTAGATTTTCATCAAAAAGAGCTTTTACTTTTGTCTCATATCTTAAATATTCGTATCCTACGAATTTATTAGGCTCGTATTTTTCAAGGTCTTTTAGGTTGATTTTTACATCCCCGCTACCTTTCCAATTCGCTCTTGCACGCTCTTTTTGTTCTTGCATCAGCTTTTCAAACGTAGCGATATCCACTTTTTTATTCACTTCTCTTAGCATATCTTGAGTTAAATCAAGCGGGAATCCGTAAGTATCGTATAGCTTAAACGCGACTTCACCGCTAAACGTATCGCCTGTAGTTTTTGCAAGCTCTTCCTTAAATAGCGCCATTCCCTTATCGATAGTTTCGAAAAATCTCTCTTCTTCAAGTTTGATAGCGTCTTTTATCGCTTCTTTCTTTTCAAGAAGATAAGGATACTGCTCTTTCATCTGCTCGGCTAACGTATCTACGATTTTATACATAAAAGGCTCTCTTTGTCCGAGCATATATCCGTGTCTAACTCCTCTACGAAGGATTCTTCTAAGAACGTAACCTCTACCTTCTCTATCGAATCTTACGCCTTGAGCCACAAGAAAACTCACAGCTCTAATATGGTCGGCAATTACTCTGTGGCTTGCTCCTCTTTTGTCTTGGCAGTATTCTTTACCCGTAATTTCAACGATTTTGTTTAATAAAGGTCTGAAAATAGAAGTGTCGTAGTTGCTTTTTACACCCTCGACAACAGCCGTAATTCTCTCAAGTCCCATTCCCGTATCGATACTCGGTTTTGGAAGAGGAGTTAAGTTGCCTTTTTCATCGCGATTATATTGCATAAATACCAAGTTCCAAATTTCAAGAAATCTATCCCCCTCGCCTCCTAAATAATCTTCGGGTGAGTTGAATTCTTCTCCTTGGTCGTAATGAATTTCGCTACAAGGCCCGCAAGGTCCCGTATCTCCCATTTGCCAAAAGTTATCTTTATCGCCCATTTTGACGATTCTCTCTTTAGGAACGTATTTTTCCCAAATTTTCCCAGCTTCATCGTCACTTTCGTGAATAGTAATCCAAAGTCTCTCTTTTGGAAGTTTAAGTACTTCCGTTACGAATTCCCAAGCATAAGCGATAGCCTCTTCTTTAAAATAATCTCCGAAACTGAAATTTCCGAGCATTTCGAAAAGCGTATGGTGGCGGTTGGTGTAACCTACGTTTTCAAGGTCGTTGTGTTTTCCTCCCGCTCTCATACATAACTGACTCGAAGTGGCTCTTGGAGGATTCGGCGGTTCTTTTTCTCCCGTAAAAATAGGCTTAAAAGGAACCATTCCGGCATTTGTAAATAAAAGAGTCGGGTCTTCGGGTACAAGAGGAGCCGAAGGGTATACCTTGTGTCCTTTGCTTTCAAAAAACTCTAAAAACTTCTTCCTAATATCCATTAACGGCCTTTTTTGATAAAATTTTAACTAAATATGCTAAAAAGGTAAATATGTATAAAAAAGAGCTCGATATTTTGCGTAAAAAAGGCAGGTTTAGAGAGAGAAAAATTTATGACGAAAACATTATAGACCTTGCAAGCAATGATTATTTGGGATTGGCTCAAAACGAAAACGTAAGAAAAAACGCCTTTTCTCACGCTTTAAACTTCAAATCTCACGGCGCAAAAGCATCAATGCTCGTAAACGGCTACCACCCCGCTCACAAACTTCTTGAAGATTATTTAAAAGAGCTGAACAATTTCGAAGACGCCTTGGTTTTGGGAAGCGGGTTTTTGGCAAATATGGCGCTTTTTGAGTTAGGAAGAAAAGGAGATTTGTTTTTAGTGGACGAAGAGTACCACGCAAGCGGAATAGTCGGTGCCAAACTCACAAAAGCCGAAGTTAGATTTTTTAAACATAACGATTTTGAAGATTTAAAGAAAAAAAGCGAAGATTTTAAAAAATTTAAAAGAGTTTTTGTCGTAACCGAAGGTATTTTTTCTATGATGGGCGATAAAGTCAAAAAAGAGATATGTGAATTCGCCCAGGAAATAGGGTTTTTGATAATAGATGAAGCTCACAGCGTAGGAATTTGCGGTGAAAATCTTTTGGGAGTTACTCAAGAATACGACCTAAATCCTCAAAAAACGATAAAAATGGGTACTCTTGGCAAAACGTTAGGCAGCTACGGGGCTTATATTTTAGCCGACGAAGAGATTATCTCTTATCTTCTAAATAGAGCCAAAAGCGTCATATACACAACAGCCCTAAGCCCGATAGATTCGCTTTTGGCCTATTACGCACTAAAAGAGATTCAAGAAAACCTCTCGCACTACAAAACACTTGTTAATCAAAGAAAATTAACGTATAATTTAGAATCTCTTATTAAAATAATACCCGCAAAATCGAACGAGTTTTTACAAAAAAGACAAAAAGAACTCTTAAACCGTAACGTTTTAGTCGGCGCAATAAGACCTCCGACGGTAAAATCACCGATTTTTAGAGTAATCTTAAGAACGAATACAGATTTAAAAACCATAGATGAAACAATAAAATTTTTAGGTGAGAAATGATAAAAAAAATATTCGCAGGATTTTTGATACTTTTGTTAATTTTAGTACTTGCCGGTGCCGGATACGCACTATATTTATATAATTCCACACGTTTTGCAAGTGCGAAAATAATCTATTACAACCCTCCTTTATCGGCAAGATTTTACGATAGAAACGGAAACCTTTTGGATGTGAGATTTTCAAAAGAAAATCGTTTTTACGTAAAATACAAAGATATCCCGCCAAGAGTCATAGAAACACTTCTTGCAACGGAAGACACTTCGTTTTTCGAACATCCGGGAGTAAATTTCAACGCAATTTTAAGAGCGATAATAAAAGATATCAAAGCCGGAAAAAAAGTCGAGGGTGCTTCTACAATCACTCAACAGCTTGTCAGAAACATCTATTTAACTCGCAAAAAAACTATAGAAAGAAAAATAAAAGAGATTATCATTTCCCTAAAAGTAGAACATTACCTGACAAAAGAGCAGATTTTAGAAAGATACCTAAACCAAATCTACTTAGGTCACGGATACTACGGCATAAAAACGGCGGCACTCGGATATTTTCATAAACCTCTAAACGAACTGAGTCTAAAAGAAATCGCTATGCTTATAGCTCTTCCAAAAGGCCCGTCATTATATGACCCTACAAAACACTACGAACTGAATTTAAAAAGAGCGAATTGGATTTTAAAAAGAATGTATAGTATCGGCTGGATAACCGAAAGTGAATACAGAAATGCATTGCTTGAAACGCCGAAAGTTTATAAACAAATGGTAACCCCAAAAGCCCAATACGCAGTCGATACCGCAATAAAACAGCTCAAAAAAGAGTTTCCGAATCTATTATCCGGAGGATACGATATTCATCTAAGTATAGACCTTCCAACTCAAAAAGCGGCCGAAAATGCCGTAAAATGGAACTATGAAAGACTACTTAAGAAAAATAAAAAATTAGACCCGAATCAATTAAACGGAGCATTAATTACGATAAACCAACAAACGGGTGACGTTTTAGCACTTGTAGGCGGCGTTGATTATGAAAAAAGCAAATTTAATCGCGTCACTCAATCAAGAAGAAGCGTGGGAAGCGCCATAAAACCTTTTATTTATCAAATCGCTCTAAATTTAGGATACAATCCGGCAAGTATGATTCCGGATATCAGCAGAACGTTCAAAATCCCGGGCGACACACCTGAAGAAGACAAATATTGGAAGCCTAAGAACTATGAAAAAAACACTTTAGGACTCATTACCCTAAGACAAGCTCTCGTACACTCAAGAAACCTCGCGACAATCAATCTAGTAATGTCGATAGGACTTGATAGAATTATCAAAGGCTTAGAAGAGTTCGGATTTAAAAATTTTCCTCACGATATGTCCATTGCGCTCGGAAGTCTCGGGGTTAGCCCATGGAACCTCAGCAAATACTACACTATCATAAGCAACTACGGAGTAAAAACATACCCGAGACTCGTACTCAAAGTAGTAAATACCAAAAACAACGAAACTATCGAATTTAAAGAAAAACACGAACAAATACAGCCCGATTATCAGGCATATTTAATGATAAATATTATGCAAGACGTTGTAAAAAAAGGTACTGGTAGAAAAGCAAGAGTAAATGGTATTCAAATAGCAGGAAAAACGGGTACGACAAACAAATACAGAGACGCCTGGTTTTGCGGATTTACACCTAATACCGAAACTATTATTTGGTTTGGAAACGACAACTCGGCATCTCTTGGTAAAGGTATGAGCGGAGGAGTCGTCTCGGCTCCGGTATTCAAAAGATATTACACGAAACTATTACAAATCCACCCAGAATTATTAAGAGAATTCAAAGTACCAAAAGGTGTTAAATATTTCGAAATTAACGGACACAAAGAGCTATTTACAAAAATGTCTCCTCCTCCGAAACAAGAATTAAAAGAAGAAGCTCCTATTTTTTAGCTTTTTCTTTAAACGTACTCAAAATCCCTGCAATTATTATAAGTCCCGCTCCTAAAATTTGATGAATTTGAGGAACTTGCCCCAAAAACAAAAAAGCCAATATCATAGCAAAAACGATATCCAAATACTGCAAAATAGAAGCGATTGATACTTTTATGTAATTAAGTGCGTCATACCACAAAAAAAGAGCAAGAGCCGTATGAATCACACCCGTAATAAAAGCCACTATTATCCCCTGCAAACTTAAATGCCAATCATTCAAAAATAAAAAAGGAGCCGTTATAAAAATCGATATCAAAATCTGCCACGCCGTAACGGCTACGGCTCTATGGTGCATTGTGGCAATTTTTGAAAAAAACCCAAGAGCCCCGTAACTAACGGCAGCTAAAAAAGCCACTATTATCCCTTCTTGAAAATGAACGCCTCCGGCTGCTACCACCGCTCCTATTACAGCCAAAACACCGGAAATATAAATATAAAAGTTTCCTTTTTCTTTCAAAAACCAAATAGCCAAAAGCATGGAAATTATAGGACCTAAATAATAAATACTAACAGCACTCGCAACGTCGATCGTATTTACCGCCCAAAAGAAAAAGACCCAATTTACACCAAGGGCTATGCCACTTACAAACAGAGGCCAAAAAGGTTTTAGTTTAAAAAATTCTTTTATTCCCGCACGTTTTATCGCAAAATAAAATATAAAAGGAAAAGCGAATACCACCCTAAAAAAAACAAATACCCCGCTTGGCAAACCCGACCATATTGACATCAGCGGCGTAGAGCCCCATATGAAAGTGGCTCCTATCATTTCGATAAGGCCTTTTTTATTATCAGCACTTTCCGGTTTAAAAAAATTATTATTTTTCATAAAACACTCCTCGGAATTAATAAAAATCGTGTAAATCAGCTCCTCAAGAGAGCGAATTTTATTTCACTTCAAAAATACTAAAAATCACAGACCGCTTCCGCTTTTTTGTGTGATTTTTTTGACGTATTTTTTTCGTTTAAATTCGCAATTGTTCCGCTTCTTTAACATTTTTATTAATTATGTTTACATAATCTCAATCAACGCCTTTAAATATTATCCTTTTTTCTCTGCTTTTCACTGTTTTCATTTCCCATTATCAACTATCAATTTTCCATCTGCTCTTTTGCCGCTTCCACTTCACCTATCAAGGCAAGATAAGCCGCATAAATGTTATCTTCGCTAAAATTTTCCAAAATTTCACGTCTTTCAAAATCTCTGATACTGAGAGGCTCGTTAAATTTAACTTCAAACTTGCCGTAAATAAATATCCCGTGCTCGTTTTTTACTACGTTCTGGGCGTCAAACTTATCGTGTTTTGCAATAACCCTGATAATTCCGACCCCTTTTTTGATTAAATTATTCAGCCTCTCATAAACCTCTTCATCAAACACGTCTACAAAAACGTCTTCTTGAAAATATATCTTTTTAGGATAAAAAATAGTTACGATTAAAACACTCGACGTTTTTGATTTGTAAATATGAGTTTTATCGGCTCTAAATTCTATCGTTTCTCCGCTTTTTACACTTTTTGGATTATCAACGGGACCTACAATAGCCTCTCCGCTTAAAACGTAAATTCTCTCTTTTGCCCCAGCAAAATGCGGTTTTGCAATATACTCTGCATTTTCTTTTAAATTCATTTTGTAACTCTCAAATTCTTCCGTCTTTTCTATCAATACGACACTAACACCCTCACCCTTAATTTCCCCTTCTCCCACAAGCTCACCAAAAGGCACTCCCAAAACTTCTGCAATCGCCCAAATTGTATTTATAGTTGGATTTGTTTTGTTTTCTTCTATTTTAAAAAGCGTCGATTTCGCGACCCCCGCCTTTTTTGCAAGCTCGCTTAAATTAAGTCCTTTGTTTTCTCTAAAAAACTTTATCTTCTTTCCAAGCGTCATTTTAAGCCTTTTGTTTCTTTTAAGAAATTCTATAAAAGTTTTTGTTTCCTGTCAAATTGGGTATAATTTTAAAAAAGGCATTTTGTGAAACTTTCATTAACTCAGGGAATCGCCACTATCGTAATTACGCTTCTTGGAAGCGGCGTGTTTATCGTACCGGCTCTTAGTGCGACATACAGCGGATGGGCTTCACTTATTTTATGGTTTGTTATGGCTATAATGATTTTGCCTGTTGCATTTGTATTCGGAAAACTCGGCATTATGTATCCGAGTGCCGGAGGGAGTGCGACGTTTGTAAAAGAGGCTTTCGGAGAGAAAATGGGATTTGCCACAAAACTTCTGTACCTTTCAATCATCCCGATAGGCCCTCCTGTTGTAATAATTACGGCCGCTTCATATCTTGCCGGAGCGTTTGGTAACCAATACCTGATAGAATTTATCTTTCTTGCAAGTGCAATAATTTTGATTTTAAATCTGATGAGTTTAACAATCTCATCAAACATAAACATTGCCGTGGCGGTTACCGTAATTACTATAATTTCGACGTTTTTTACCGTTTCGCTGTTTCAGAACTTCCATATAAACGCTCACGAATTTCATATAATAAAAACACTCGGGATAATATTCTGGTGTTTTGTGGGGATTGAAGCGATGAGCCATATTTCACATGAATTTAAAAACGAAAACGACTTTTTCAAAGCGGTGGTTATCGGAATAATAATAGTTGCTTTTATGTATATGGCGGTTACGTTTTCTCTTCTTGTATTTAACGCATACGGAAATGAAGATAAAAATCTGCACTCTCTTGTAATCGTCGCCTCTCACATAATGCCTTACGCCGATAAAATTATGGCGATTGTGGCTTTTATAATCTGCATTATGGCTCTGAATCTATATGTAGCGTCCCTTACACGACTCGCGACGACATTGAATATCGGCTTTAAAAAGGCGCTTTTTATTATTATGGGAATTATTTTTGTGGTAAGTGTTTTTAAGTTTTTATTCGATTTTAAAATAGATTTGCTTATCACCTATTCAAACGGCGTTTTCGTGCTTATATACTTTTTGGTATCTCTTGCGGCGCTTAAAATTTTAAAAACAAAAACTTCTTTTTTTGCCGTAATTTCGATGGGTATAATCATCTCTATTTTGGGATTTGATATGATATACGCACTTGTTTCGTTTGTAGTGTTTTTAATTATTTCACAAATAAAGGAAAAATTTGCCTGATATGAAAATAATAGCCGATACGCATTTCGGACATTCAAATATTCTGTTGTACGAGCCTCTTCGCATTCAAAAAGCGAGAATGGAAGGATATGAGGATTTTGAGAGGTTTTTAATAGACAGATTAAACGAATATATTTCAAAAGAAGACGAAGTATTGCATTTAGGAGACGTAGCTTTTAAAGACGCATATAAAACCGCTTCTAAACTAAACGGAAAAATAACGCTCATAAAAGGCAACCACGACAAACAAAAACATCTTGAATATTATAAATCGATAGGCTGGAGAGTAATAGAAGATATAGAAATTCAAACCGATTTTGACAAAGAAATTTTAAATTACCTACAATACAAATACGACAAAAAAACGCTCTCAAGAACCGCATGTCTTATAAAAAAGATAGATTCAGAAACTATTCTTTTCTCACATTATCCCGTATTTAACGACAATCCGTATGATGAAAAATATAAAAATATCTCAAAATTGCTTGAAGAAATCTTTTATCTGTGCGGCTGCGACCTCAACGTCCACGGTCACACTCATTCGTATATGGTAAATG
This sequence comes from Caminibacter pacificus, assembly GCF_003752135.1. Taxonomy (NCBI): domain Bacteria; kingdom Pseudomonadati; phylum Campylobacterota; class Epsilonproteobacteria; order Nautiliales; family Nautiliaceae; genus Caminibacter; species Caminibacter pacificus. Next base: position 123,183 of record NZ_RJVK01000005.1, on the reverse strand, counting down.
ACAAAAGATGCATAAACGCATGCCTTGAAGTAAATGATTTTAAACCGTTTATTTTAAAAGAAAAAGAGGTTTAAAAAACCTCGAATTTAGCAAGTAGTGAGGAGATTCTTTTTTTGACTTCTTCTTTTCCGAGCACGCTTAAAAGTGCCGCAAGATCAATACCTTTTGTGTCTCCTACCATTGCGATTCGTAGAGGCGGCATAAGGAATTTAGGCTTAATACCTTTTAGTTTTAAAAATTCATCCATAACGTCATGCCATTCAGGAGGCAATTTCGGGTCTTTGGCGTTTAAAAAGACCAAAAATTCTCTTAAGTTACTCAACACTTCGTCTTTTAGGAATTTTTTAACCGCTTTTTCGTTGTATTCACTCGGAGGAGTCAATATTTTTTCAATCTCTAAAGCCATCTCTTTTAGAGTTTTCACCCTCTCTTTAAGCTCGTCGATTAATATTTCTTTTTTGTCGTGATTTACAATATCAACACCGAAATCATCCCTTAAAAGTTTTTCAAGTCTTTCGTTAGGTGAATTTTTAATATAGTGTGCATTTAGCCAATCAAGTTTTTCTTTGTTAAAGCGACTCGGTGCTTTATTGATGTCTTTCGGGTCGAATAGGTTTATCATCTCTTCTACGCTGAAAATCTCTTGGTCTCCGTGACTCCACCCAAGACGTACTAAGAAGTTCAAAAGAGCTTCAGGCAGGTATCCTTCACGCTTATATTCCATAACATCCACGGCGCCGTCACGCTTACTCATTTTTGCGCCTTTTTCGTTGTGAATCATAGGAACGTGGTAGTATTTCGGCATATCCCACCCGAACGCTTCATAAATCAACATCTGTTTAAATGTATTTCTGAGGTGGTCGTCTCCTCTTATGATATGCGTCATTCCCATTTCATGGTCGTCTATCGCGGCAACGAAATTATAAGTAGGAGTACCGTCGCTTCTTGCAATTACGAAATCCTCAATCTCTTTTGCTTCTACGCATTGTTTGCCTTTTACTCCGTCTTCAAAACACAAAGTCCCCTCAAGCGGAGTTTTAAACCTAACCACAAACGGTTTATCAAGCTCTCCTTTAAAATCTCTATATTTTCTGATATCGATAGGAGGCTCTTCGCCTTTCATTTTTGCGTTTCTGATTAATTCAAGCTCTTCAGGAGTCAAATAACACTTATAAGCAAGCCCTTTATCAAGTAACTCTTGAACGTATTTTTTGTAAATATCAAATCTCTCGCTTTGGAATACGACCTCATCATCCCAATGCATCCCTACCCAATTAAAAGCTTTAAGTATGGCATCAACCGCTTCTTGTTTGTTTCTTTTTTGGTCGGTATCTTCGATTCTGAGTCTAAATTTTCCGTTGTTTTTCTTAGCCCACAACCAGTTAAAAAGAGCCGTTCTAAGCCCTCCGATGTGTAAATATCCGGTCGGACTCGGTGCAAAACGCGTAACTACCATTAACTATCCTTTTTTTGAAATTTTAACTTATTTATAAACTTAACTCCAAGCATTACGACGATAACCTCAAGTACCGCTGTCGTTACGAATACGGTATACCAATAACTATCGAGCATATGATTGTTATATGCCAAAGTTGCCGTCGCAATCAATAAAGTAAGAGGCATCGACAAAGAAAGCCCGAAAAGTATCGTGGTTTTAATTCCATACTCTTTAACGAAAACAATAGAAGCTATGATTCTTAAAATTATCATCAAAAACGTAATCCAAAGAGCGTCACCCAAAAGTTTCAGCGAAATATCCGAAAATTTTATACTGCTTCCGACATGCACGAAGAAAATAGTAATCAAAAACCCGAACCCAAAAGGCGCCAGCTTATGTTCCAAATGGTGATTGTGATCAAAAAACGTCGTCAAAAACACACCGACAACAAACGCCCCGAGTACCACATCCAAATGAAGTACCAACATCACGGCTATCATTATGAAAAAGAGACTGATTGCGATTCTGACGTCTTGATGATATTTATCCGCAATAGGCATAATCGAATGCTTTAGTCTCGGAAACCACCAAAAAATAGTCCTAAACGCCATAAAAACCACACCTAAAAGCACTAAAAAACCAAATAAAATCCCGATATTTATCAATAACTCTTTACTAACTCCGAATTCAAAATATCCGCTTATTATAGTTAATACCAAAATTGATAAAAGCTCACCGATAACCCCGATTTTTATTGCATTGTCAAGCCACTCGGTTTTTCCGATTTCTTGCTGAATAGAAAGCATAAGCCCGATTGAAATAAGAGGAAAAATCGCCAAAAATATAAAAGAAAATTTAAAAATCGCTATCACAATTGCGCTTAAAATATACAAAAGTCCCAAAACTATAACGGCTTTTATAACAAAACTCTTAGGAAGCTTTAGCAAATCTTTTAGATTCACTTCCATCCCGGCCAAAAGCATCAAATACAAAAACCCTACTTCCGCCAAAATCTTAAACATCTCGTTTTCGTGCAAAAGACCGATACTTCCGGCAATCATACCAAGCGCTATTTCCACCATGGAAATAGGCAACTTCAAAGCGTTACTGATAAACGGAGAAATTAAAAGTATCACCGATAAAGTTATTATCAAAATTATTTCAGCACTCATTTGCTATTTCTATTCCTTCTTTTTCTAAAATTTCGAGGTCTTTATCCGGCCTCTCTCCTCTTGTAGTGAGATAATCCCCTATTACTATTGAATTCGCCCCGGCTTTTATCCCCTCAAGCCACGAATTACCAAACACCACTTCTCTTCCGCCTGCAAGCATTATAATCGAATTTGGAAAATTTTTTCTAAATTTTTTAATTATTTCAATTGCCATACCTCTTGAATGAGTGGCTTTTAAAGGCAGCTTTTCGTTTTCTATAAAAAAATTAAGCGGAATTCCCTCGGGACTTAACTCTTTTAGTGATTTTAATAAAGATTCGATATCTCTTTCACTCTCTCCCATACCGAAAATTCCGCCGCTACAAAGATTCAGCCCTACGCTTTTTACGTTTTCGCAGGTTTTAAATCTCTCATCCCAATTATGAGTCGTACAGATTTTAGGATAATACTCCCGACTAGTCTCAAGATTATGGTTATAAATTTTCACTCCTGCTTTTTTTAGCTCTTTTAAAGACTCTTTATCAGCCGTTCCGTTACACGCGATTATTGAAATTTCTACCTCTTTTAAAACCGCTTTTGTAGCTTTACATACGTATTCGAGCGTCTTTTCATCAAGCCCTTTGCCGCTTGTCACAAGACAAAACCCCGAAGCCCTGTTTTTTTTGGCTAATTTCGCCTCTTTTACGATAGTTTCGATACTTTTTTCTTTGTATCTGTTAATATCCGCTCCCCATTTTACGCTTTGAGTACAAAATTTACAATCTTCCCTGCAGGCACCCGAGCGAATATTGGATATGGCACAAAGATATACCATCATTCGCCCTTAGGAATGAGAAATTCTTTTACTTTGCTCTTCCACTCTTTTTCTCCTACTTTTCTGTAATAAAGCGTTACGATATATTTTTCGTCTTCTATATCAAGCGTCATACATGTGGAAAATCCGTGGTCTCTTGCGCAAACTTCTCCGGGATTTAGTATCAAGTTTTTTCCGTTAAAGGTAATATCCACATCGTGAGTATGCCCGTAAACTATTATATCCGTATCAAGAGGAAACATATATCTCGGATAATGCATAAGTTTCCAGGTTTTTCCGGCAAGTTTGAAATAAAAAGGCTCGGTGACGAGCTCGTATTTATCTACCACGGAATATAAATGCAAATCGTTATTTCCCAAAACCGCAACGTATCTGATAGGCAAAGCCTCCATATATTCCAATATCTCCTCTTTTACGATATCACCGGCATGCACTAAGAATTCGATATTTTTATCCATTAAAAAATCTATAGCCTTTTTAGCCCTCCCCGCTTTTTTGTGAGTATCGCTTATAATTCCGACTTTCATTTAACTCTCCGCATCCTCTCTATGCTTACATTTTATACATTCGTAAACTTCTTTTCCTCTATACGTTCTTTTTGCCATAAGATAACCGCACTCGGGACATTTTTTATTTACGGGTCTGTATTTGGATATAAAATTACACTCCGGATAATTACTACATCCGTAAAATTCCCCTCTTCTTGAATTTCTTTTGACGATATCACCTCCGCACTCGGGACATTTCACATCCTCTAAAACTTCCGGCGGATTGAGAGGTTTTGTGTTTTTACATTCCGGATAATTACTACACGCCAAAAATTCGCCCCTTTTACCTCTTTTTACAACCATAGGAGCGCCGCATTTGTCACACTTAACATCAACTTTTTTCTCTTCTTCCTCTTCAATAGGTCTTGTATATTTACATTTCGGATAAGCGCTACACGCAATAAACTCTCCGAATCTTCCTTTTCTTATTACAAGTGGAGCGCCGCACTGCGGACAAAGCTCACCTGTCGGTTTTGCGATTTTTTGAGAAGGAATCTCTTTTTCGCCTTTTTTGATAAGCTCCATAAAAGGATTATAAAACTCTCTTAACATCTCCTGCCAATCTTTTTTGCCGCCGGCTATATTATCGAGCATCTCTTCCATATTCGCCGTAAAATTGGCATCTACGATATCGGGAAAATGTTTTTCAAGCGTTTCTATCACGGTAAATGCGATTTCCGTAGGATGAAGTTTTTTGTCTTTCACCTCAACATAATTTCTGTTTTGCAAAAGCGTAATAGTCGGTGCGTATGTAGAAGGACGACCGATTCCAAGAGCCTCGAGTTTTTTAATAAGACTCGCTTCAGTGTATCTCTCAGGCGGTTTTGTAAAGTGCTGAGTGGCTTTGATATCTTCAGGTTTTAATCTCTCACCCTCACTAAATTCAGGCAGCAGCGTATCCGCGCTAGGTTTTCCGTACACTTTATAAAATCCGTCGAAAATAAGCTTTTTACCTGAAATTTTAAATTCTCCCTTATCGTTTGCAAGGTAAATGTTTTGCGTTTCGAATTTTGCGTCTTTCATCTGAGAAGCCAAAAATCTATTATAAATAAGCGTATAAAGTTTTAGTTCGTCTTTTGTGAGGTAGTTTTTCAAATCATCTGGAGTCAATCTTACATCCACAGGTCTTATGGCTTCGTGAGCTTCTTGGGCATTTTGGTTTTTGGATTTGTATGTTTTAGCTTCCGCATATTCTTCGCCGACGTTTTGCTTAATAAATTCAATCGCCGCTTTTTGAGCTTCTTCGGCGATATTTAAACTATCCGTTCTCATATAAGTAATAATACCCGTCTCACCAACCGGCGTTTTTACACCCTCATAAAGTTTTTGAGCGATTTGCATCGTTTTTCTCGGACTAAACCCAAGCTCGCTGCTTGCCGTTTGCTGCAACGTAGAAGTCATAAAAGGAGCGGGTGATTTTGAAGTGGTAATCTTTTTTTCTATTTTCGTAACGGTATACTCAAGAGGTTTTAGCTCATCTACTATTTTTTGAGCGTCATCTTTTGTTTTTATGTCGAATTTTTCAAGTTTTTTTCCGTGATATTTGATTAAATTCCCCACTACCTTTTTAAAAATACCCTCTATCGTCCAATATTCTTGAGGTTTGAACTCTTTTATTTCTCTTTCTCTATCAACCACAAGTTTAAGCGCGGCACTTTGAACCCTACCCGCACTCAGACCTTTTTGGATTTTTTTATTAAGTAAAGGAGAGAGTTTATACCCGACTATCCTATCAAGAAGTCTTCTTGCTTGCTGTGCGTTTACGCGGTTGATATCAAGAGTTCTCGGATTTTCAAGAGCGTTTTTAATCGCCGTTTTCGTAATTTCGTGAAAAACGATTCTCGGAAGCTCTTCGGGTTTTTTACCTATTACGTGAGCGATATGAAATCCTATCGCTTCTCCCTCTCTATCTTCGTCCGTCGCAATATAAACCATATCCGCTTTTTTTGCTTTTTCTTTAAGCTCTTTTGCAACGCTTTGGTGGTCTTTTGTGACTCTGTATTGAGGAATGAATTGATCTTCTTCGATTTTAATCCCGAACGAAGTCTTCGGCAAATCTCTTATATGACCTTTACTCGCAACAACTTCATAATCTTTACCCAAAAAATTTTTAATTGTTCTCGCTTTTGCCGGAGACTCGACAATAATCAGTTTTTTACCCATAAACTATACGCCTTTTTTGGCGATATTATATCAAAGTGACGAAAAAAGAAAAATTTTTACTATAATATATAAAACATTAAAGGTCTTAATTTTGCAACGAATTATTCAAAACAAAAAAATTCTTCTGTTTTTAATAACCCTTCAAGAAGCTTTTATTGCTATTATTCCTTTTTTCATATTAACGGGTATTTTAACTCTTTTAAATATTTTAATTCAGTATTTTCACATCAAACTCTTTTTTATATCTCCGGAACATTTTTCTTTATTTACCAAAACAATCCAATCATACACATCTATCATACCTACCATTTCTATTGCTTATTTTTTTGCAAAAAGAATAAAAATATCCGAAATTATGGCAATTTTACTCTCAGTCACCACTTTTATCACTATAGTTTTTTACGAACATCCCGCATTTCCTCTCGAACTACCGTACGGATTTACCGCCGCAACCGTTACAAACCCGATAATTGCCACTATTTTTTTAAAATATCTTTATCCCGTATTTTCTTTAGATATAAAAGCCAACGACGGTAAACATTACGCTTATAGACTATTTAATTATTTATTCGTTTTTTTTATAGCGTATTTTGCAACAATGATTACCTACATCGCTATCGATTTCGTAATGGATTATTTAATCGACGAATTAAACCCTTTCAACCTTGATTTACCAGGAATAGTACTTCTTGTAATAAGAAACCTATTAGTTCAAATATTCTGGTTTTTCGGAATGCACGGAGAGCATATGGTAAATGCGCTTTTTGGAAAAGAATTACTTTTTAAAGAGATGTTTCCTAATCTCACTTACGGCGAATTTCAAAGAATATTCGTTAATATCGGAGGAGCCGGTATAGGGCTTGCCATACTGATATCGTTACTTATTACCGCAAAAGATAAAACAATCAAAAAAATAGCATTAATTTCCTCTCCTTTTACTATCTTTAATATCGATAACATTTTAATATTCCTCGTAATCGTTTTTAACAGATTCTTATTAATACCTTTTATCCTACTTCCGATTATGAACATATTAATTGCTTATATAAGTATAAAAATTTTCAACATACACTTTACAAAGTACTATGTCGTATGGTCTATGCCGGTGTTTTTTGATGCTTACTTAAAATCCCATTGCATAACGGCTATGATATTACAAATGTTCCTTTTGGCTCTTGACGTTTTTATTTATACGCACTTTATGAAAAAATTTTTCTCATCTCAGTCTATACTCACTCACGCCTCGGCACTAGAACACAACCTCGAAATAGAAACTGAGCTTAGAGCCAAAGAAGATATAAAAGCTTTTCAAGCAAACCAAGAATTAATCGATGCGAATTTTAAAATTAGAGAAGTAATAGATAATCTGAATAAAGAAAAACTATTCATTTATTATCAACCGAAAGTAGATATAAAAAACAATAAAGTAGAAAAATTCGAAGCTTTAATCAGATATAACGACAATGGAAAAATAAAAGGGCCTTACTTTTTGGATATCATCGAAAAAGCGGGGCTTGCTCCCATAATCGATATATGGGTTTGCAAACAGGTTAAAAAAGATATAGAAAAATTCAGAAAACTCGGCTTTTATCCGATTCTTAGCGTAAATCTTCATCCTGACACTCTAAAAAGTACAGATGCTATAAGCAAAATTTTAGATATCTTAAAAGATGAAAATATTATGTTTGAAATAATCGAAAGAAGTTTTGTGGATAAAACGGCCGTAAGAAACATTAACAGACTAAAATCAAGCGGTTTTGGATTATCAATAGACGATTACGGGGTGGGTTACTCATCTCTTGAGACATTAATAAAATATAAAATCGACGAATTAAAACTCGATAAAACTTTAATAGATAAAATAGAGTCTCACAGAGGCTATTTGATTTGTTCTCATACTATTCATTTGTGTAAAGAAATAGGAATAGAAGTGGTAGCCGAAGGTGTAGAAACACAAAAACAATTGGAAATTCTTAAAAATTTAGGCGTCGACTTAATCCAGGGATATATTTTCGCTCCGGCATTACCTCTAAATAAAGCCGTTAAATTCGCAAAAGAGTTCGAAAAACTGCACCTAAAACTAAGCCGGGCTTAAAAAGCTTAGCTTAGTCTGTCTCTGAAATCTTCGAAATGAAACTCTCTTGTAGTCCATAAAGAGCCGTCTTTTCTTTTGATAACGATACTAGGAAGTCTTATACCGTTAAACGCCGTATTTTTCACCATTGTATAAATAGCCATATCTTCAAAAATAACTTTATCTCCGATTTTTAAAGGCTCATCAAAACTGTAATCCCCTATAACATCACCGGCAAGACACGTAACCCCGCCGAATCTGTAAGTATATTTTTTCTCTCCCGGTTTCCCAGCCCCTCTTACGTTAGGACGATAAGGCATAGCAAGGACGTCGGGCATATGAGCCTCGGCAGAAGTATCGAGAATGGCTATTTTCATTCCGTTATCGATAATATCAAGCACCTCGGCTACCAAATATCCGGCATTTAGCCCTACCGCTTCGCCGGGTTCTAAATATACGTCTTTAATGTTAGGATATCTGTTTTTAAACTCTTTTATCATTCTTATAAGATTCTCTACGTTATATCCCTCACGCGTAATGTGATGACCGCCTCCGAAATTTACCCACTCCATATCTTTTAGATATTCGCCGTAGAGCTTTTCAAACCCCTCAAGCGTTCTCTCAAGAGCGCTGTCAAGCTGCTCGCAAAGAGCGTGAAAATGAAGTCCGCTGACATTTTGTAGTTTATCGGCTCTAAAGTTTTCTTTTGTAATTCCAAGACGACTATAAGGAGCGCACGGGTCGTATAAAGGCACGGGCGAGCTTGAAACTCCCGGATTTACCCTAAGCCCTATCAAAGCTTTGTTCTTTACTCTATCCTCAAATCTCTCAAGCTGATTAAAACTATTGAAAACAACCGTATGGGAAATATCGGCTACTTCATCTATTTCGTCCTCTTTAAACGCAGGACAATACGTATGCACTTCCCAAGGCTTCATTTGAGCAAGTTTTGCTTCCCAAAGTCCGCTTGCAGTAGCGCCAGCCAAATATTTTTCAAGCAAATCGAACGTCGCCCAAGTAGCATAACCTTTTAAAGCCACCAAAATTTTACAACCCGCCTCTTTTTGTACTCTATCAAGAATTTTTAGGTTTTTTTCAAGAAGTTCTTCTTCAATAACATAAGCCGGTGTTTTTATATTCATATCTGCCCTTTTTTAATGCAATTTTATCCTCTTTTGCTATAATTTGGCAAAAAGGCTGAAAAATGGCTAAAAAAATAAGAGTCGAGGATGCCGTAGGTCAGGTATTGTTACATGATATCACCAAAGTCGACGGTGATAAATTCAAAGGAAGAATTTTCAAAAAAGGCCACGTAATAAGAGAAGAGGATATTCCCGTTTTAAAAGACGTGGGAAAAGACCACATCTACGTTTTTGAGATAAAAGAAGACGAAATCCACGAAAACGACGCGGCATATATCTTAGCCGACGCGTTAATGGGTGAAAACACTTATCATTCAAAAGAGGTAAAAGAAGGAAAATTAACAATCTATTCCGATGTATTCGGTGTATGTAAAATAGACGTAGAAAAACTAAACGAGTTTAATTCGATAGGAGAGCCGAGCTGTCCTACTATTTATAACAATACGGTAGTAAAAAAAGGCGATAAATTAGCGGCCGTTAGAATCATCTCGCTTGTGGCGCCAAAAGCCGAAGTCGAAAAAGCCGCAAAAATCGCAAAAGAAGCGGGAGGAATCGTAAAAGTAGTGCCTTTTACGCCTAAAAAAGCGGGACTTATCGTCACCGGAAACGAAGTATATAAAGGCAGAATAAAAGACAAATTCGAAGAAAAACTTCGCCCGAAATTAAAAAAGCTATTATGCGAAATCGAAGAAAAGGTGATTTTACCCGACGACCAAGCTCAAATAAGAGACAAAATCAAAGAGTTCGCACAAAAATACGACCTCGTAATCCTAACAGGCGGCACATCCGTAGACCCTGATGATGTAACGTATAAAGCTATCCACGAAGCCGGAGTTAAAAATTACATTAGAGGAAATCCTATTCAGCCGGGAAATATGCTGACTATGGGATGGATAGAAGATACGCCGGTTGTTGCCGTACCTGCGGCGGCTTTGTTTTTTAAAAGAACGGCTTTTGATATATGGCTACCAAGACTTTTAATAGGTGAAGTTATCAGCAAAGAAGAAGTTATCAAAAGAGCGCACGGAGGACTTTTAGAAGCGGTAAATGGGGAAATACCTTAATAAGTGATAATGGAAAATTTTTGTGAAATTGTGAAAAAGTGGAAAAGATAAGGAAAAGAAGCAAGTAACCAAAAATGAAGATTAATAAATAAGCTCAACAAGAGAGCAAATTTTGGCCATTTCAAAAAAGCTAAAAAGCACAGACCTCTTTGAGCTTGTGTGCTTTTTTTAACGCTTTTTTTCCATTAAAATTTGCAATTGTTTCGCTTTATTTATTAATTCTTTACGAAATTAAAGGCTAAAGGGCAAAAATGTTTATAAAAGTAACGCGTAACGAAGCAAAAGAGATAATTGATTCTCTTACATCCCAAAAATACTATGAAACGATAACTATTGACGAGGCGGAAGGCAGGGTGTTATTTGAAGATATGAAGGCGAAATTCAATATTCCCGAAAGCGATAAAAGTGCGGTTGACGGATACGCCATAAACGTAGATAATCTGACATTTCCGGCAAAACTAAAAATAATAGACGAAGCACCCGCCGGAGAAGCGCAAAAAGAATTAAAAGAAGGCGCTATTTTCATTATGACCGGCGGAGTGGTACCAAAAGGCGCAAACGCCGTTGTCAGAATCGAAGATGTAGAAAAAGATGGAGATTATATCGTTATAAAAAAACCTGTAAAAAAAGGTGATTTGATAAATTTCGAGGGTGAAGAAGTAAAAACGGGAGATGTGGTCTTAAAAAAAGGCGAAATTCTGGATTATAAAAAAGTAGCGCTTCTTGCAAATTTGGGACATTATCAAATCAAAGTTTTTAAAAAAGTAAAAATCGGTATCGTAGTTACGGGTAGCGAAGTAAAAGAGCCCTTTGAAGCACTCGACAAGGCAGGAGTGAAAAACTCAAATCTTTATATTTTAAAAGGGCTTTTAAAACCTTATGCCGATATTACGTACTACGGAAAACTTCCAGATAATTTGGATGAAATGATAAAAGTTTTCAAAAACGCCATAGAAGAAAACGACATATTAATCTCAAGCGGGGGTGCAAGCAAAGGAAAATACGACTTTACAAAAGAGATAGCAAAACAAATAGGAGTCGATATAAAATTCACCACTACAAACATCCGCCCGGGACGCCCTTTGATTTTCGGAAATAAAGACAAAAAACTATTTTTCGGACTGCCGGGATACCCTGCTGCACTGCTTGTAAACGCCGTTGAATTTTTGATTCCGTACGTCAAAAAAGCGGCAGGTATTGTAAATTATCAAAACGAATACAAAAAAGCCGTTTTAACTACAAAAACAAAAGCGAAAGAAGGAAGAGTCGATTTCATAAGAGGCAATATCGAGTGCGACGAAAAAGTAACCTTTACTGCGGCATACACGCAACAAACCTCAAACTACCTCTCAATCGCCCTTTCAAACGCACTTGCCGTAATTGATGAAAACGAAGGTACAAAAGAAGCGGGAGAAATAGTAGAATATATCCTAATCTAAAAGTCCGGCTCCCGGAAGCTCTTTTGCTCTATCGCTTGCAAAAATCCTTTTGCCGCCTTTAAGGTCGTATTTCCAAATCGGAGCGTTGGCTTTGAAATCCTCTACGAATTCCTCAAGATACTTAAACCCCTCACGTCTGTGTTTTGTAAATACGGCGCACAAAAAGCTCGTTTCACCTACCATTACATCCCCGAAACTATGAGCCATCATAATTTTAGCGTCATCTAAATTTTGCCACTTCTTAAACCACTCGTTTAGCATCGGCAAATACAAATCAAAACTAAGCCCTTCTATTTCGTTATCCGGTCTTACAATTCCGATAAAAGGAATCATCGCCCCGTACCCCTCGAGCTTAAACTCCTCATACCACCTCTCAAGCGTAGGAATTACAGGAACGCCGCCTTTAAATACCTCAACCATTTATACTCCTTTTATTATTATTTCATCCTCCGCATACAGGCGGTAGCAACACTACTTTGTCTCCGTCTTTAAGCTCTACGTCCAATGAAGTCACTATTTTGTCATTTACAGCAACCGCACAAGACTTAAGCCAACTTTTAAGCTCTTCGTCTTTACTTAGTACTTCTTTTAGCTCTTTTAAACTCTTAACGTCAATCTCCATAGCTTCTTTATTAATAGGACCTAAAAATTCAACTCTTATCATTTAATTCCTTTATGCTAAAATTACGAAAAAAAGGCTTATATGAAAATCGGACACATTGATTACTTAAACCTTTTGCCATTTTATCAATTTTTGAAAAAAAAAGGGATAAAAGTAAAAAGTTCATATCCCGCTAAAATAAACGAATGGTTCGAAAACGGCAAAATCGAAGCCGCTTTTATCTCATCTATCAAAGCAAAAAATCAAAAATGCTTTCCGGTAGGAATAGCCGCGAAAAAAGAAGTCAAAAGCGTGCTCGTATGCCCCGGAATCGGAGACGACTTCGAATCGGCCACTTCAAACGTGCTTGCAAAAATCCTAAATACAAAAGGAAAAGTAGTAATCGGCGACAAAGCTTTTAGAGAAAAAAACTGCCAAGATTTAGCGAAACTTTGGTATGAAAAATATAATCTACCTTTTGTATTCGCTCTATTTTGCGTAAATAAAAAATACGAAAAGTACGAAAAACTTATTAAAGAGTTCATAAAAACAAAACAAAAAATCCCTTATCTCACTCTAAAAAAATATGCCGAGTCTCTTGGAATAAGCTACAAAGAAGCAAAAGAGTATCTTGATAAAATCATATATTACAACCTCGGCTGGAGAGAAAAAAAAGCGTTAAAAATATTTTGGAGAAAAGCGAATGAACTTACTAAACATAGAAAAACTGCCTCCTCTTGATAGCGAATTTTTCGAAACTATCCTAAAACACAAAAACGTCGAAATAAAAAAAATAATTTCAAACACTCTAAAAACACCTCAAACTTTCTGCCAGGAAGAAGACGAATTCGTAGTTTTGCTTAAAGGATGCGCAAAAATAGAAATAAACGGAGAGATTAAAAAACTAAAAGCCGGAGATTATCTTTTTATTCCCGCAAATACTCCCCATACGCTTCTAAAAACAAAAAAAACGGCCGTATGGCTTGCTATTCATATTTATTGATAAATCTTTTTGATATATTCCATTTTTCTCGTCATATTCAAAAACAGCATATCTGCTACCACACAAGCAGCCATAGCTTCGGCCACAACGCTACCTCTAACCGCTACGATAGGGTCGTGGCGGCCTTTTAGGTTTACTTCAACTTCGTTTCCGTAAATATCGACAGATTTCTGAGGTTTAAAAATCGAAGGCGTCGGTTTGAAAAAGACTTCAAGTTCGACATCTTCTCCGTTACTGATACCTCCCAAAACTCCTCCGCAATTATTACTCAAAAAGCCATCTTTGCTTATTTCGTCGTTGTTTTCAAGACCTGTTAGTTTATGAGCCTCACTGTTTCCGATATAGATACCTTTTACGGCATTGATACTAACCATCGCACTTGCCAAAATATTATCGAGCTTGTAATAAATCGGCTCGCCAAGCCCTACGGGGAGATTTTTTATTCTGAGTTTCACCACTCCTCCAAGGGAGTTATGTTCCTCTCTTGCTTTATCTATCGCTTCTATCCATTTTTTTTCCGCTTCGCTATCAAGTGCGAAAATCGGCGAGTTTTTTGCATACTCATAATCTATATTTTCAGCTCTAATCCCTCCGATTTCCACTACTCCGGCTTCAATTTCGATATCAAGCTCTCTTAAAATCATCTTTGCTACAGCTCCGGCCGCAACTCTTGCTGCGGTTTCCCTCGCAGAGCTTCTGCCACCGCCTCTATAGTCTCTTATGCCGTATTTATGCCAATAAGTAAAATCAGCATGTCCCGGACGGAAAATATCTTTTATATTCGAATAATCCTTGCTTTTTTGGTCTTTATTAAAAATAACAATCGAAATCGGAGTACCTGTTGTCATCCCCTCAAACACACCGCTTAAAACTTCCGGAGTATCGCTCTCTTTTCTTTGAGTGGCAAAACGATTTTTTCCGGGTCTTCTTCTATCAAGCTCGCTTACCAAAAACTCTTCGTCAAATTTAAGCCCAGCCGGTACGCCGTCGATTATCACACCGATAGCCTTGCCGTGTGATTCTCCGAATGTCGTAAATCTAAAAATCTCACCGAAACTATTAAACATCAACTCTCCTATTTTAAATTAAGCTCTTTTTTTAATTTTTCGATAGTCAAACGAGCCCCCTCTTGCTGTGCCGCTTTTTTGCTTCTACCTTTTGCTCTTGCATACTCTTTATCGTTGATAAAAACACCTATTTCAAACTCTTTTCTATGATCGGGCCCCGTTGCGCTTATTAGCCTATATTCCGGAACGACGCCGAAATGAGCTTGGGTAATCTCTTGAAGATTCGTTTTGTAATCTTTTAAAAGCTCTTCGGGAGTAATTTTAGGAAACACCTCTTTTATAAGTCTTAATGCAATCTCTTTTGCCTTATCAAATCCCGCTTCAAGATAAATAGCGCCTATTAACGCCTCAAAAGCACTTGAGAGAATAGAGGGTTTTTCGCGACCTCTGTTATTTTCTTCCGCAGGAGATAAAAAGAGATATTTTCCCAAATCAAGCTTTTTTGCGAGTTTGTCAAAAGAGTCCTCATTAACAAGAGCGGCTCTAAGTTTTGAGAGCATTCCCTCCTCAGCATCCGGAAAAAGATGATACAAATACTCTCCGACTATCAAATCAAGTACGGCATCTCCCAAATATTCGAGCCTTTCGTTGTTAAAATCTTTCGTATAACTTCTATGAGTGAGAGCCTCGGTTATCAATTTTTCATCTTTAAACTGATACCCCAAGCTCTTTTGCAGTTCCTCAGCTACCATTTATTATCCTTTCGTAAGTTTTTGGTATTTTTTCTATCGATTCGGGTTTAAATTCTATTAAAGAATTCAAATCCAAAAACTGCTTTTTGCTGCTAAGATAGAAAAATATAAAATGTATCAGCGCTGCGATTTCATTATCGCAAACATCACACTCCGCTTTTTTCAAGCTTTCGGTTTTTTCTTTTTCAAGTCCCCAAATTTCGGCTATTTTAGCCGCAAGTCCGAAAAGCGACGCTCCGGTCATTCTTTTTAGCAAAGTGCCGTATTCTAAAGGAGCGGCGTCCAATATAAGCTCCAAATCTTCTTTTTTATCCCCCAAAAGCGAATCGCAAACACAAACCGCAGCAGGTACTATAGCGCCTATTTCGGCATATTTTTTATAAACATCTTCACCGAATTCCAAAATCATATTTTCTTCGTACATTTTCATAAAAGCCGCCTGAAAATCGGCAAAATTAATATCAAAAATCTTCCATTCTTTCGGAGAGAGTAATTTTACCAAATATGAATAAACGAGGCTTTTTGCCATTTCAAGTCCGATCATAGAAAAAAGCTGTACCGTATCTTCGACTTTGTTTGGAAGTGAAAAAGCCGCCGAGTTTACTATCGATTCTATCTGTTTTTTCAAAACGATATCTTTATCCGCCTCAAGCGCCGCTTTTTTAAGCTCTCCTTGTTTCAAATAATCAAGACACGCTTTGACGCTTTCAGGTACCGGGGGAATCTCTTTTAGATATTTGATTATGTCGCTTTTACTTATTAACACTGAATCTCCTTGCTTCCTCTTTTGCTATTTTATCACAAATTTCGTTTTCTCTGTGTCCGTTATGGGCTTTTACCCAAAAAACGTTAAGCTTATGCGGTTTGCTAACTTCCAAAAACTCACGCCATAAATCGGGATTTTTTACTTTTTTGAAATCTTTTTTCACCCAATTTTCAAGCCATTCGTTTATGCCTTTAACCACATAAGTCGAATCACTATACAAATCGACTTCGCAAGGAAATTTTAAAGCCCTCAGACCCTCAATGACAGCTTTTAACTCCATTCTGTTATTCGTAGTCTCCTTTTCTCCTCCGCTCAATGTCTTCTCAACGCCTTTATGTCTAAGAATCGCGCACCAACCACCGGGCCCCGGATTTCCAAGGGAACTGCCGTCGGTAAAAATTTCGACTTTTTTCAATTGTTACCTTTTTTATAATTTTTATCCAAAAATAAAAGATAAATTTTGTCTTTTTTATTTTTTTGTGTTATAATTAATTACAAATTTTATCAAAAGGAGGCAAATATGCCAAAAATCAACAGATATGAAGACATCTCTCAAATCGATAGAGAAGCAAAAAAAGATTACATCGACAGACATTCACCATTTGTGATTTGTGAAGACACTGCAAAAAAAGGTGAAAAATTCAAAGTAAAAGTAAAAGTTGGTAACGAATACTCTCACCCTGACGATTTCGACCATTACATCGCATACGTTCAACTTTGGGACGGAGATACGCTACTTGGTCAAGCTACTTTCACACCTGGTACGCTCGGAAACGAAAAAAGCCAAGTTGAAGTTGATTTTTACATCATTCCTAAAAAATCAAAACTTAAACTTACTGCAATGGCTTATTGTACTAAACACGGTCTATGGGAGAGCGAAGAAAAAGTTGTGGAAGTTAGCGAATAATTTTTTCTCCTTCTCTTTCTTTATTTTTCAAATTCCCCTAAAAATCAATGTTTTTTAATTTTTGTAAAATTTATGTCAAATATAAAACTAAATGAATATTCAATTGTGAATTAAACGTCAAAATCAATTAATTTTCCATTAATTATTATTGACTACCAAAATAAATTGATATATAATTTTTGGTAGCCTCGAAGGAGGGCTCTATGTTTAAACGAATTTTGTTCTTTTACATAGACGGGTTTAAAAACCTGTCGGACCTTGGGCGAAAGCTTTGGGTAATTATTATTATCAAATTGGTTGTAATTTTTGTCGTTATCAAAGCTTTTTTCTTTCCGACTTTAAGTTCGAAGATTCAAAGCAAAGCGGCTCAACAAGAGCTGTATATACAACAACTGACAAAAATTACAACCACAACAAAAAAGGAGGAATAGCATGCATGTAGATTTAACCATGCTTGAGTGGGCGAGAGCTCAGTTCGCAATGACAGCACTGTTCCACTTCTTTTTCGTACCGTTTACATTAGGTATGTCTTTCATCGTAGCGTTTTTCGAAACTATCTATGTAAAAACCGGTAAGCAAGAGTGGAAAGAAATTACTCAGTTCTGGCAATTAATTTTCGGTATCAACTTCGCTCTTGGATTATCAACTGGTATTATTCACGAGTTCGAGTTCGGTACTAACTGGTCAACTTACTCATGGGTTGTTGGTGACTTATTCGGTGCACCACTTGCAGTTGAAGGTATCGTTGCATTCTTTATGGAAGCAACATTCGCAGCAATTTCATTCTTCGGATGGAAAAGAGTTAGCAAAGGTGTTCACTTAGCATCTACTTGGCTACTTGCAATCGGTTCAAACCTATCAGCACTTTGGATTTTGATTGCAAACGGATTTATGCAACATCCAAGTAATGAATTCGGTTTCTTCAATATCGACACTTCAAGACTTGAAATGACAAACTTCTGGGCGCTAATTACGCAACCGGTAGCACAAGTTAAATTCTTACACGTTGTAAGTGCGGGATATACTCTTGCATCAATCTTCGTACTTGGTATTTCAAGCCTTTACCTACTAAAAGGTAAACACGTAGAATTCGCTAAAAAATCAGCAACAGTTGCAGCAGCATTTGGACTTATTTCTTCAATTTTCGTAGCGGTAATCGGTGACGAGCATGCTTATGAAGTTGCAAATACTCAACCTACAAAAATCGCTTCTGCAGAAGGTCTTTACGTAGGTGAAAGAGGAGCACCGATCGTAGCATTCGGTATTCCTAAAAATCTAAAAGCTACTGAAGTTACAAGTAATGACGAAGGTTTCGTATTTAAAATCGAACTTCCAAAAATGTTATCTCTACTTGGAAAAAGAGATCCGAACGCATTCGTTCCTGGTCTAAGAGACTTAGTTAACGGTAATTCTGAATACGGTATTTGGCCTCTAAGCAAACTTGCAGCAGTTGGTAAAGAAGCTAAAAACGACTTATTAAAATATCATGAAGCTAAAAAAGCTGGTGATACAGCAGCAATGGAAGCTGCAAAAGCAGACTTTTACAAAGTTATTTGGGAAGACCCAAAAACTGGTATCAAACTTACAAAAGCTGACTTAATCGGTTACGGATATTTTGCTAATCCAAATATTGATCCAAATCTAATTTATCCACCGGTACCTCCAGTATTCTATGCGTTCCATATCATGGTTGCACTTGGATTCTGGTTCATTTTACTATTCATCTTAGCTTACGTATCAATTATGAAAGGTACGTTTGTTGAAAACAGACTTGTTCAAAAACTTGCTGTTATCTCTGTACCGCTTCCATGGATTGCAACAAGTTTCGGTTGGATGACAGCTGAAATCGGAAGACAACCTTGGACAGTATTCGGAGTACTTCCAACAGCGGAATCAGTAACACCAATCGCATTACAAAACGTTCAAGCAACATTCTTTATGTTCTTAACAGCGTTCGTAATTCTTGGTATTGCTGAACTTAAAATCCTATTTACGGTCGTTAAAAACGGACCAAAAGGAGCGCACTGATGACTTGGGCACCAATAACAGTGGACGCAACACACTTTTATTTACAAGTATATTTCTGGATTATTGTTGCAGTACTTGGAGGTCTTTTCCTCCTTATGACATTCGTACAAGGTGGACAAACTCTATTCCATACTTCTAAAACAGAAATGGAAGAAAGAGCGATTCTTAACTCTCTTGGTAGAAAATGGGAGTTGACATTTACAACATTAGTACTTTTCGGTGGTGCGTTATACGCAGCATTCCCACTATTTTACTCAGTATCATTCGGTGGAGCATATTGGGTATGGATGTTGATTCTTTTCGCATTCGTACTTCAAGCGGTATCTTATGAATATATGAATAAACCTAACAACCTTATCGGTAAAGGTGCATACAAATTCTTCCTTTACTTCAACGGTGTTGTAGGTATGGTATTAATCGGTGCGGCAGTTGGTACATTCTTTACAGGTTCTAACTTTACATACGATCCTGTTACAAGAGTACTTGAATGGGGTACAGCAAAAGACGGTTTCAACTTAAGAGGTCTTGAAGCTGCTATCGACTTCAAACACGGTGCATGGTTCAACCTTGCAATGGGTGTATTAGTATTCGCAGCGGCAAGAATTCTTGGTGCGTTATGGCTAATCAACGACATCGATAACAACGAATTCCCTGAACTAATCGAAAGATTAAGAGGTGTTGTTAAAAGATGTTTCGTAATTCTATTAGTTGCATTACTTGTTGTACTTTACGGTCTTTTAACTTTAAAAGGTTATGCATACGACATTCATGACCCAACTGGAAAAGTTTACCTTGAACCAGGTAAATATTTACACAACCTATTATCATTCGGTGCAATTCCTCTAATCTTATTCTTAGCAGGTCTTGTACTATTCGTATGGGGAGTTTTTGTTACAGCGTTCAAAGGTTCAAACAAAGGTATCTGGTTTAGCGGACTTGGTATCGTATTAATCGGTATCATCGTATTCGTTATCGCAGGACTTTTTGGAACACCTTTCTATCCAAGTTATGCTGATTTACAAAGCAGCTTAACAATTCAAAACAGTTCTGGTTCTAAATATACTCTTGAAGTAATGGCTTGGGTATCAGTTGCGGTACCATTCGTTCTTGGATACATTATCTGGGTATGGTATCAAATGAAAAAACAAGGTCCTATTACAAGAGAAGAAATCCAAGACCCAGAATCTCATGCGTATTAAGGAGCGTGGAATGAAAAAATTAATAGCACTTTTAATGGTATTTTTCAGCGGATTCCTTTTCGCTTCGGAAAAGCTAATGCCAAACGGAATTAACCCTGAGGTACATAAAATCGATACAACTTGGGGTGTTATTCTATTCTTTATGTGGCCGATTCTTATTATCGTAAGCTACAAATTCGTAGAGTGGACATTAAGAAAATCAGGTGTAGAACCTGACGTTTAATCTCCCCTTTTTCTTTTTTTCTTAATTAATAATTTTTTTCCTTAAACTTCTCCAAATTCAACTTCAATTAAGCAAAATTTGTTATAATTACACTCCATACAACCACACTTATTTATTAGGAGAAATTTATGATAAAAGAACTTGACAAGATTGGGATTAAGGCAAAAAATATCATTCATAATCCAAGCTATGATAAAATAATCTCAGATGCCTTAAAAAGAGGCGAGGTAGTAGAAACGGCAAGCGGTGCGACAGCTGTAGATACGGGTGAATTCACAGGAAGAAGTCCTAAAGACAAATACTTCGTAAAACAACCGCCAAGCGAAAACTTCATTGCATGGGGTAATATCAATCAACCAATCTCTCCGGAAACTTTCAAAAAATTAGAAGCTTTCACAAAAGAAGAACTTTCAAAATATGACGAATTATATGTAGTTGACGTTTTTGTAGGAGCGAGCAAAGAGAGCAGACGTGCTATCAGATTCGTAACTCCTATCGCATGGCAAGCGCATTTCGTTATGAATATGTTTATTTTACCTACGGAAGAAGAGCTTAAAAACTTTAAACCTGACTTCACTTTCTTAGTAGCAGGACCTGCAAGATATCCTAACTGGAAAGAAGAAAATCTAAATAGTGATATTTTCGTTGCATTTAACATCGAAGAAAATTTAGCGGTAATGAGCGGTACAATGTACGGCGGCGAAATGAAAAAAGGTATATTTACTATGATGAACTACTGGCTGCCACTTGAAGGTAAACTATCAATGCACTGCTCTGCAAACGTAGGTGAAGAAGGTGATGTTGCCCTATTCTTCGGTCTTTCAGGAACAGGTAAAACTACTTTATCTACCGACCCTAAAAGAAAACTTATAGGTGATGACGAACACGGTTGGGACGATAAAGGCGTATTTAACTTCGAGGGCGGATGTTACGCAAAAGTAATTAATCTTGATAAAGAAAGCGAACCTGAAATTTACAACGCAATCAAAAGAGGCGCATTACTTGAAAACGTTGTAATTAAAGAAAACGGAGAAGTGGATTACACAGACGGAAGCAAAACGGAAAACACAAGAGTTTCATATCCTATTGAACATATTGAAAATCACGAATGTACTCTTCAAGGCGGACATCCTAAAAATATCATATTCCTAACAGCAGACGCATTCGGAGTACTTCCACCGGTTTCAAAACTCACAAAAGAACAAGCAATGTACTACTTCCTAAGCGGATATACTGCAAAAGTAGCCGGAACTGAGAGAGGAATTACTGAACCGGTAGCGACTTTCAGTGCATGCTTCGGTGAGCCGTTTTTACCACTTCATCCGACAGTTTACGCAAAACTACTCGGTGAAAAAATCGACGAACACAACGTAAACGTTTATCTTGTAAACACTGGTTGGACAGGCGGACCTTACGGTGTGGGTCATAGAATGAGTATAAAAGACACAAGAGCGTGTATCAATGCTATTCTAGACGGAAGCATTAACAATGCAGAATTCGAAACTCTTCCGGTATTTAATTTAGCAATTCCGAAAGAACTTCCTGGAGTAAATACACAAGTTCTAAACCCAAGAAACACTTGGGAAGACAAAGAAGCATACGACAAACAACTAAAAAAACTTGCTGAAATGTTTATCGAAAACTTCAAAAGATACGAAGACGTACCTGAAGGAAAAGAATACGAAAAAGCTGGTCCTAAGTTATAATTTAATCTTAGGAATATTGCTTTTTTTTCTTTTTTTTTATATAATTTCAGTCCAATAACAATGCGGGCTTAGCTCAGTTGGCTAGAGCGCCACCTTGCCAAGGTGGAGGTCGCGGGTTCGAGTCCCGTAGCCCGCTCCAGTAAATTCAAAGCTTTGAATTTACATCGGCGCCATAGCCAAGTGGCTAAGGCAGGGGCCTGCAAAGCCCTGATCCCCGGTTCGAATCCGGGTGGCGCCTCCATTAAGTTATTTTTAAGTATGTTTTGATATACTTTCACTTCCATGCCCGGGTGGCGGAATTTGGTAGACGCAAGGGACTTAAAATCCCTCGGGAGTTTTTCCCGTGCCGGTTCGAGTCCGGCCCCGGGCACCACTGCAACTTATATCTGAGTTATCAATTTTTTGTGGAGAGGTGGCCGAGTGGTTGAAGGCGGCGGCCTTGAAAGCCGTTGTACGGGCAACCGTACCGTGGGTTCGAATCCCACCCTCTCCGCCATTCAATGTCTCAAAAATCCCTAAATTTCGCTAATTCACAAAGATAGTTAATCATACCCCCACTATTACCCCCAAAAATGTTCGTTGTTTTGTAAAACTTTTTTTAAAACTCGTTTTTAAATCGCCCGACTAATTTGCCTACAAAACATCAATCCGTTTTTACTTCAAATAATGATATACTTATCATATGAAAAAAATACTTCAAACATTTATGGATAATATATTTTTAGGATATTTGTTAAGTTTTTTTGTAATTCTTTTGATTACACTTCCTACATCCTCGTCTTTTAGTGTAGCGCTTGTAGGAAGTTTATTTTTCGGATTGCTTGCCCTACCCATAACTGCGATTATTTTATCACTATTAAATTCATTACTATCCGAATAAAAAATAGATAATAAAATATTTTTTTGCTTTTTGATAGAGAATTTTTTATAAATCTAAATAAAATTTATAATATTTGCATCACTATCTGCTCTTTTTATAGAAAGTATTTTAGGTTGGATATTTTTTTAATTGTTCTCTTATAAGTTCCTTAATATAAAAATTAATCGATTATTTCAAACACATATGTTTCATTATCTATTTTATGAAAGCCCATAATATAATTTTCAAAACTTTCAATATCAGAATAAATTTTATTAAAATAACTCTCTTCAGTATCATTTAAAAAGAAAAAATAAAACTTGCTTTTGTCTAATAATTCGTTGATTTCTTCAAACTTTCCATAAAATCTTAGTTTTTTACTATCTAAAATCCTATAGAATAAAAAACCGTAACTATCGTTTTTTTCCATATATTTTAGAAAATTCACCATAGCTTTTGTAATAATATTATCAATCTCTACATAAAAACATATCTCACCGACTCTATGCTTTTTCATGCCAACTATATTTTAATATTTTCACTGTTAAAAGAAAAAATATCTAAAAACTTCAAATCTTTACATTTTTCAAGCTGTTTTTTTAGACTCTCAAACTGTTTTTTATGTTTTTGCTGCAAAATAAAAATCATTGCTACGTTAGAGGAATATACAATTGCCACGAAAGGTTTATTAATAGCTTTTAATTCATTATATAATCTATAAATCAAACCCGCCATTAATACTTGATGATCCACCATTAAAAAATGTTGATAAACAATTAAAGATTTTCCCATTTTCCATAATTCTTTAATTTCAGACAGTTTTATATGTTTTTTTGATTCTTCATTATTAAATTTTATACCGTTATCAGGATCCGTAAAAACTATATCGCATTGTGTTTTGTTTAATTCTTGTTTTAATTCATTAAACCATTCCTTTCTATCCATATCATCTAATTTTTTATCAAAAAACGAAATATTTCCATTTTCACAAATATATTTCTTATTCGTTTTTTCCATAATTACCCCAATATTTTTTTTCTGATGATTTTTCACTAAAAATTCAAACAGCTCCCTATTACAAATTCCTATATGTTTGTTTTTTTCAAATTCTTTATTTTCTTTATCAATCTTTTCCTCAAGATACTTTTTCTTTCCTCCGTCAGATGAATCGTCATCATTAGTTAGATACCAAGCAACCATTAACTTATCATTACATCCTTTCATAAACCAATTTAACAACGTATATTTTTTAAAATCATGAATATCTCCGAAATATTGATTTTTCATTCTTCCTCCTATTTAAAAATTTTTTTTGGATTAAAGTTTTCTAATTCATCTATTATATTACCATCGACATCAAAAACGATATATTTATCAAAACTATCACTTTTATAAATATAACCTTGAATTTTCCCCCACAGCTTCAACTTACCGTTATTTTCCAAATAATGCCTATTTACATAAAACTTAACATATTCAAGTTCTTGGCTTTTATCTTCAAAATTTTTTCTATCAATAGAAATATTTAATAACCCTTGCATTGCAGCTAACGAAAAAATCGGCTGTGAGATTTTTTTGAATTTCGTATTAACAAATAAACTTCCCGGTTTTTTACTCATTTTTTCTCTCAACTTTTCAAAAAATTTTAAATCTTTTTCATCACCACAAATTTCAATAACCTTTTTTAAAAAGACTTCATTACCAAGCACAAAGTCATAAGGAAAATCTTTTTTTAAAAACTCTTCTATCCCATTTTGTTCCAAATATTCAATTTTTTCCAAACACGCAGTTAAATTAGTATAACCTAACTTTTTACATAACGATATCCTATCTTTTATTTTCAACATTTAAACCCTTTTGTTTAATTTTGTTAATTATAAAAAACAAAATGTTCAGATTGTGTCGTTTTTGATAAAATAATAAAAAAGGCTTATTTATGAAAGCAAAAGAATATACAAAAACTCTTTCTATTTTGCTTCAATTGATTAATAAATTTTATCAAGGTGAAAATCTAAGCACATCAGATATTGAAAAAATATACGGTGTTTCAAAAAGAACGGCTCAAAGATATATAAATTATCTAAGAGAAGCGGGATTTAATATCCAAAAAAAAGGCAAAAAATACTATCTTGACACAATTATTGATAATGAAAAAGAGACTATTTTCGAGGCAATCTTATCAATTGCTAAAAATGCCGATATTGAAGAAAAAATCTCTCCCTTACTTACAAAGTTAAAACTTATAAGTAAAGAAAACGTCTTTTATTCAAAATTTGATATAGAAAAAATAGACCCTCAAATTTTAAAAAAAATAGAAACAGCAATAAAACAAAAAAAAATAATTAAAATGAAATACAAAATGAATAAAAGACTAATAAATATGGAAATAAAACCTATTAAAATTTCAAATTTCGACGGATATTGGTACGTAAATGCATTAAATCACAAAAACGAATACAGAACATATCATATTAAAAGCATTCATGAGCTTCAGGTAACTAATCACACTTTTGATATAAAAGAAAACATTTTAAAAGATGTTGATAAAGCTGTTAATATTTGGTTTAAGCCTAAAGGTACACCATTTTTAGTGGAACTAATTGCAGATGAATTTGCAACTAAATATCTCCAAAGAATTCCGATATCAAAAACTCAAAAAATTATCAAAAACAGTGACGAAACTTCTACAATCTATCTTGAAATTACCGACAAAAACGAAATAATTCATAAACTTCTCATGTGGATACCACATCTTGCAGTAGTAAGTCCTAAATGGTTAAAAAAAGAAGTAGATAATTATATAATTCAATATATTGAAAAGTTTATGAAATTATAAATTTTCTTTAAACCTCTTATAACTCTCAATTTCATCTTTTAGTTGTTTTACTACCATTCCGATAACAAAAGCATCATCCACAAACCCTACTCCGGGGATAAAATCGGGGATTATGTCTGTTGGCAAAACGACATATGCTATCGCTCCTGCGATTATAAGATATGTTTTTTTATCGATGCTATATTCTTTGTCCGTAATCATCCCAAAAAGCAGTTTCAAATCATCGATAAAAGAGAGGTCGGAAAACTTTTTAATAAATTCTTTAGTCTCTTCGGCGGAAAATTTATCCGAGAGATTTTTGGCAAGTTCTAAGGCTTTATTTTTATCGAAATCAATCATTTCAAATCCTTATTTTAGTAGTTCCTCTATCACTTTTGAAATATTCGGATATTCGTATATCCGGCCGTGGGTTACGCCCTCTATTTCGATTTTTTTATTTAGGTTTGGAATATGTTTTAGGAGGTTGTCGATAGATTTTTGAGGAATAATGTCATCATTTTTGACAAACAAAACACTTACGGGAGCTTTAACGTTTTTTATCCATTCCACTTCTTTAAATTTATGTTTTAATAGCAAAGATATCGGAAGAATCGGATATCTTATTTGAGCAATATGCTCGATACTATCAAAAGGAGTTATAAGCACGAGCTTTTCAACATCTCTATTTGCAGCAACGTAAGTTGCCACTGCCGTACCTAAACTTCGCCCTATTAATATTTGAGGTTTGTATTTGTCGAATATTTCGAGTGCGTATTTTAAAATACACTCTTCACACGGCTCACCCTCGCTTCCGGCGTATCCCGGATAATTAAAGCCCAAAAAGTTATAATCTTTAATATTTACGGCAATATTATCTATAAACTCGATAACGTTATTTGCGTTTCCGCTAAAATATAATACTAAAGGAGCACCTTTTTTATTTTCAAGATAAGCTCCCTCAAGTCTTTTCCCGTCACTTGTTGTAAAATAGAGTTTTTTAGCGTATTTCGGGGTATATTCTTTTGCGTATTTTCTTTGGAAAACCTTTGAATTTTGCGTCAAATAGAGATATAAAGCGGAGATGATATAAACTAAAAGAAGAAATAAAAAGAGAAAAAAGATTTTCTCTAAAACATTAGAATTCAATTAATCCCTCAAGAGGAGAACTTGCCGTAGCATAAGGTTTTTTCGGAATTCTTCCGGCTTTATACGCCATTCTTCCGGCAATTACGGCGTGTTTCATTGCTTCTGCCATTGCAATAGGATTTTTTGCTTGAGCGATAGCCGTATTCGTAAGCACTCCGTCAGCCCCAAGCTCCATAGCTACGGCCGCGTCACTTGCCGTACCAATCCCCGCATCTACGATTACCGGTACGTTTACGGCATCTTTTACGAATACTACGTTGTATCTATTTTGAACACCAAGACCGCTTCCGATAGGCGCAGCAAGAGGCATTACCGCAGCAGCTCCTGCGTTTTCGAGTCTTTTTGCCATAATCGGATCGTCGTTTGTGTATGCCATAACCGTAAAATCTTCTTTTGCGAGTACTTCGCAAGCTTTTAGAGTTTCAAGTACGTCTGGATATAATGTTTTTGCGGTATCTCCGATAACTTCGAGTTTAATAATATCGATTCCCGTAGCTTCCCTTACAAGTCTAAAAAGCGTAATAGCTTCTTCCGCCGTCGTACATCCGGCAGAATTCGGAAGAATTTGAACGTCGGTGTCTTTGAAATAGTCCATTAAGTTTTCTTCGTTCGGGTCTAAAATATTCACTCTTCTAACAGCTACCGTAATCATCTCCGCACCGCTCGCAAGAGTCGCGTCGCGTGTTGTTTTGAAATCAGGATATTTTCCGCTTCCTACAATAAGTCTGCTTGTAAATTCGTATTTTCCGATTTTTAAAATATCACTCATTAAGTCTCCTTAGTTTTTACTCTTTATATCATATTTTTCTATTTTTTTCATCAATTTTTCTACGCTTTTTTCAGCCGTGTATTGTTACTTCACACCGTTTTTTTTGAGTTTGAAATAATCCCAAATCTCTTTGTCTCCAAGAAGTCCTCTTCTTGCAAAAAGCATAATCAAAAGCAATAATAGACTGAAAATAACCATTCTAAGTCCAGGAATTCCGTGAATAGAACCTAAATGCCAGTTCGCATCGTCAAGCGGTCTTAAAAGCTCCATTCCTCCGAGCACCAAAATAGTACCCAAAATTGCACCGCTCATACTTCCAAGCCCGCCCAGTACGATAATAATCAATAATTGGAACGTAAGCATAAAAGTAAATTGATCCGGACTAATAGCACCGATTGAACTTGCAAGAAGTCCTCCGCCTACTCCCTCAAAAAACGCACTCGTCATAAACGCAAGAGTTTTGATTTTGAATGTATTAACACCCATGGCAAGTGCCGCGTCTTCGTCGTCTCTTACGGCTTTCATCGCACGTCCGTACTTAGAATATACGACGTTATAAATCAATATCACCGTCAAAAGACAAGCAATACCTATCCAAAAATAACTCGCAAACCCGGGAATTGAATCAAGTCCCATAGAACCGTTTGAAATTTCAGGGTTATTGATTAAAAAGATTCTGATAATAAACCCGAATCCAAGCGTTACGATAGCAAGATAGTCTCCTCTAACCCTAAAAACAGGAAAAGCTAAAGTCAATGCCACAAGCGCTGCAACAATACCGCTTATCAAAAGCGTTAAAAACGGATTAGGCAAAAACACGTCTCTTATAAGCGGCAACGGCTCCGCCAGCATATAGAGTTCTTCTTTTACTTCCGGTGATAACATCAAAATAGCCGTAACATAAGCACCTATTGCGACAAATCCGTTCGGCTCGAGCGAGAATTGTCCCGTTACACCGTTGATAAGGTTGTAACTAACAGCCAAAATAATAAAAATGTAAATATTACCAAGAACAATTAACGTATAACTGTTAAAGAGTTTCGGTGAAAAGTATAAAAAAGCTATAAAAACAGCCGTAACAGCCGCTATTAAAGCAAAGTATTTTTTTGCGCTCATCATTTTAAAACCTTTGTCTTTCAAAGTCGATACCCATAATTCCGGTCGGTTTGAATAACAATACGAAAATCAAGAAAATAAATGCAAAAGCGTCTTTCCATCCCCCAAGTTCAGGGAAAAATCCTGGAATAGCAACTTCGGCAAATCCCAAAATAAATCCACCGATTACCGCTCCTGTTACACTCCCGATTCCTCCAACAACAGCAGCTGCGAACGCTTTTAGACCTACAAGCATCCCCATATAAGGGTCGATACTCGGATATGCCATAGCATAAGCAATACCACCTATCGCTGCAAGGGCACTACCTAACGCAAAAACAAAAGCGATAATCATATTCGAATTCGCACCCATAAGTTTTACAGTAGTGATATCAAACGCAAGAGCCCTAATAGCAATCCCCACTTTCGTTTTATAAAGAATAAACAATACAACCCCTAAAAGCAACAGAGTCAAAACAGGCACGATAATCGTAAGTACCGGAATAGTTACGTTACCGATATGGATAATATGAGAAAACCATTTCGGAAAATAAAAAGCCTGATATGTCCCGCCTAAATATTGGTTTGCAATTACGTTAAATAAAGATTCCAAGAAAAACGAAATACCAATAGCGGTAATTAAAAGAGAAATTTTAGGAGCGCCTTTGTCAAGTAGAGGTTTATAGGCGCTCACGTAAGTTAGAATACCAACAATTGCGGTAAAAATAATAGAAAACAACACAGCTACGTAAAAATTAAGCCCTAAAATCTTAAAGAAAATAAATGCCATAAACGCACCGACCATCATAATATCGCCGTGTGCGAAGTTAATAAGTCTCAACACCCCGTATACAAGCGTATACCCGATAGCAATCAAGGCATACATACTTCCAAGAGAAAAGCCGTTGATAATTTGTTGCAGGATAAACCCGATACTCATTTCCCTAACCTTTTGTTTTAATTTAGGGTTATTATATCAAGTTTAAAAGGGTTTATCCTCTTGTTAGCTCCTTAAGTCTCATTTCTTTATAAATTTTTTCGTAACGTCTAACGATTTTAATAGAAACTCTTCTTTGCAAAGAAGCAAATCCCGTAATAATTCCGTTTTCATATTCAGGTTGAATAAACGCTTCAACCCAATAAAACTTTCCGCATTTTGTTTTGTTCTTAATATATCCGCTCCAAGCTTTCCCGAGCAAAATCATATCCCATAATTGTTCGAAAATAGCTTTTGGCATATCGGGATGTCTTACGATATTGTGAGGACGCCCTAAATATTCGGCTCTTGAAAAACCGCTCATTTTGCTAAATAAAGAATTGGCAAAAATTATATTCCCCTCTTTATCTGTTCTTGTTATAATCGGTTTGTTTAGAAACTCAAACTCATCCAAAAATTTCATTTCGTTTGTAATATTGAAATCGCTCATTCTTAACCCCCCTTTTTCATCCAATAATCAAAATGAACGTTCATTCTCCCTCATCTCAGCATACACTCTCTCCATTTCCCTTTTAATATCGTCATTTACAGCTCTTCTTACAGAGATATAGCCCACTATTTTTCCATTTTTCTTTACAGGCGAAATATGAGCGTCCACCCAATAATATCGGCCGTCTTTTCTCAAATTTTTAACAAATCCATGCCATTCTTTTCCCGCTTTTATCGTTTCCCACATCTCTTCAAACACTTTTTTCGGCATATCAGGGTGTCTGATGATTCTATGCGGACGGCCAAGCATCTCTTCTTTTTTATATCCGCACATATTTGCGAATACCGAATTAACATACAAAATATTTCCGTGGATATCGGTTCTGCTTACAACCGGTCTGTTTGTAGGATTAACATCTTCAAATTTAACTTCTTCATCGATTATATAGCGCTTATTCATTTTTACCTCCTTAGATTATCCATCTAAGGAGGTATTTTAAGACTCTTTTATGATAATTGGGTGATAAAAATCGGTTCAAAAGTTGATTTGTCAAGTTTTTTAAGAAAATCTTCTAAAGTAGATTCTTTATCGTATTCCAATACTGAAGCTTCAGCTTTTACATGCATATTTTTTGTACCGCAAAACGCTTTTTGATTCAATCCGTCAATTACGGACATTAATTTTTTCTTAGCGTCTTTTTCAAACGTAAACGGCATAACAATTAAAAACTTACCTTCGTCGATTCTCAAAAGAACGTCCGAACTTCTAAAATGATTTTGTAAATATTTAGCCGCTTCTCTAATAATACACTCTTTGTAAAGTTTTCCGGTTTGTTCGTCAAAGTCTATATTCACAACTCCCATTGTAATAGGAAACTTATATCTGACAGACTGTTTAAGTTTAGGTTTTAAAAATTCTAAATATTCTACACTGAATAGTCCTGTTAACGGATCTAAAATAGGATTTCTTTCATATTTGTTTTTATTAAGAATTTGTTCTCTTTTATATGAATTAACAAGAGGATATAAAAGTCTATCTAATAAACTTTCAAGAAACTGAGTCAGCTCTTCATTTAATCCGGAGTTGCTTAATCCTACCGATAATTCGGCATTAATTCCTTCTATTTCTCCGTCTTTTTTAATTATACTTTTTGACTTGTTAAGTCCTTGATGAAGAGTTTCGTTTTCGACTTTTAATTCAAGCATAATAATCGATTCGATAGCTTTTTGGAGATTTTTAAATAAGTTTTTAAACGCATCTTTAAAATCAAGATATACCAAATCTTTGTAGAGATTACTCATAATCTCTTCTCTTACGCTATCGAAATCAAACTCTTTTTCGATAGATAAAATCTCTTTTTTGGCTTTAGGAATAAACTCGTCTTCAAGTACGCTTCCGTATTTAGGCGCTATAAGCTCTACTTCTTCAGGTATGTTTTTTACCGCTTTTTTTGCGTATTCAAGAGGTAAATATAGCTTATGAAACGTTTTTAAAGAATACAAATACAACGGTTCTTTATCCACGTAAAGACCGAATTTGTTTTTCACGACACTAAAAAGCTCTCCGCTAAATACTGTTTTTGAGGTTTTGTCATACGTACAAAAACTTCCCGCAAAATAATTAAACGGCGTAAAAATAAATTCCAAATCTTTTGTCGGAAGTTTAAGTTTCCAATCGTTTTCGTCAATAATATACATTGGTACGTTTAAATCGAATTTATTTAAAAACATAGAAATTTTCCAATGTGTTACGATTTGAAAATCTTTAAGCGTTTTTTTAAGAAGTTCAAGAGCTTTTACGGTATCCGGTTCATAATTTTGAACGATAACGTATTTGATTTTATCCAAATCCATAAGAGTAGAAAGCTTGTCATAAAAACACCCTGACTGACTCCATGCCGGATCTACCAAAACTCCTACGTCTTCATCTTTAATAAGATACATATTGGAATTAAGAAGTCTTGCGCTGTCGCAACCTACCCAATAAATTCCGTCTTTAAGTTTTACAGGTAATGAAAAGCCCATTTGTTGTCCTCTTTAATTTGTTTTTTGATTATTATATCCAATAATAATCGGATATATTTAAAAGCGCATTACTTAGCGTCTTTTAAATATATCCCCCGAAAGGGGAAAAGTTATTATTATAATTAATTATGGTTTTACAAGTTCTACGAACTCAGTTTTTCCATCAACGATTTTTTCGATAACCGCAGGTTTATTGATTGGGTTTCCTGTATTAGGATCAATTGTCAAATATCCTGTTACCGCTTCAAGATTTTTAGTATGTCTTATAGCGTTGTTTACACAAGCTTTGAATTTAGCCAAATCCGCTTTATTAGCATTTGTATCACATTGTTTTACAGCGTTGTAAATCAATAGATATCCGTCAGCTCCGGTTGCTGCGAATGCACTTGGAAGTCTTCCGTATTTAGCTTTGAAATCTTTAATGAATTGAGCTGATAATGGAGTCGGAGCTTTAGCCGCGTCGAAGTGGTCTGTATACATTACACCGTTTGCAGCGCTTCCTGCAAGTTTTTTAAGTAGTCCAGGGTCTGCAATACCGTCTCCACCCATTACAGGAGCTTTTACTCCGGCAGCTCTTAATTGTCTTAGGAATAGTCCTTCTTCAGGTGCATAAATAGGTGTATAGATGAATTTTGGATTTAATCTTTTAATTTGTGCTACTTGAGCGTTGAAGTCTTTATCACCTGAGTTGATGTAAAGTACTTTTAAGATTTTTCCTCCGCCTTTTTTATAAGCTTTTTGGAATGCTTTTGCAAGACCTACAGAATAATCTTGTTTCATATCGAATACTACAACAGCGTTATTTAGATGATGTTTTAATGCATATTTAGCAGCTACGGTACCTTGGAAATCATCAGTAAAACACGCCCTTGTGATATATTTAGTGTTTTTTGTAACTCTCGGGTTAGTAGCGATTTGAGTTACGGTAGGTGTTTTAGTATCGTTTGCGAATCTTTTGATTGATAGCGCCATAGAACTCGCAAGAGGACCTTCGATTGCAACAACTTTATCATCGCTTGCCAATCTGTTGTATCCGTTTACTGTTTGGATTTTATCGAATTGGTTATCAACGATTACCAATTTGATAGTGTCTCCGTTTGGAAGTTTGTTGTATTTTTCATGTACTAGTTTAATTCCGTCAAGTGTTTTTTGACCGAATGATGCAATTGGACCTGTTAGAGGTTGTAAAATACCAACTTTAATTTCGGCAGCCATTAGTGCAGTTGCCGCGAACGCACTAAGACCGAGTAACAATAAACCTTTTTTCATTTAGCTCTCCTTTTATGTTAAAATTACCGATATATTATACCAAAATTAAAAAAATAGCATAAATTAACATCGAAAAGGATATAAATGATAGATTTAAAGCTTCTTGAAAAAGATTTCGAGAACGTTTCTGAGAGACTGAAACTAAAAGGTGTTGATGAAAATATATTAAAAGAAATAAAAAGCCTTTTTGAAAGCAAAAAAAAGCTCTTAGAGCAGATTCAAACACTCCAAAACAAAAGAAACACTCTCTCAAAAGAGATTGGAAAATTAATGAAAGAAGGCAAAAAAGAAGAAGCCGAAAAAATAAAACAAGAAGTCGCGAAAATCAAAGAGGAAATAGATTTTCTTGATGAAAAACTCAAAAAAATAGACGAAAACCTTATGCAAAAAGCCCTTATCATCCCTAATATTCCGGATAACGACGTACCCGTAGGAAAAGACGAAAACGACAACGTGGAAATTAAAAGAGTAGGAGAAATTCCTCAATTCGATTTCGAACCGAAAAGCCACGACGAACTCGGGGAGAAACTCGGTTGGCTCGATTTCCAAAGAGGCGTAAAACTCGCAAAAAGCCGCTTTACCGTTATGAAAAACGAAGCGGCAAGACTCGAGAGAGCTTTAATAAACTTTTTTTTGGACCACAACAGAGAGTGGGGGTTTGAGGAAGTTTGGGTGCCTCTTATGGTAAATAAAGAAACAATGACCGGAACCGGACAACTTCCTAAATTCGAAGAGGATTTATTCAAAATCGAAGATGAAAACCTATACCTCATCCCGACAGCAGAAGTACCACTTACAAATCTCTTTAGAGACGAAATCATACAAGATTTGGATAAACCTATCAAACTAACGGCTTATACTCCGTGCTTTAGAAAAGAAGCCGGAAGCTACGGAAAAGACACCAAAGGTATCATCCGCCAGCACCAATTCGACAAAGTCGAACTCGTAGCCGTTACGCGTCCGGAAGATAGCGATAAGATGTTTGAAGAGATGGTCGAATGTGCAAGCAACGCTCTTGAAAAATTAGGACTTCCATATAGACAAGTGATGCTTTGCACCGGAGATTTGGGATTTAGTGCGGCAAAAACTATAGATTTGGAAGTATGGATTCCAAGCCAAAACAAATATAGAGAAATAAGCTCGGTTTCAAATACCAGAGATTTCCAAGCAAGACGTGCCAAAATCAGATATAAAGACGGCAAAAAAAATCGTCTCGTACATACTTTAAACGGGAGCAGCTTAGCTGTCGGAAGAACGCTTGTGGCTATTATGGAAAACTATCAAACAAAAGACGGAAAAATCGAAATACCTGAAGTTCTAAAAAAATATTTATAAGGAATTAAGTGGCCCAAGAAGATAATGTAATAGTAATAGAGCCAGAAGAAGAACAAAAACAGAAAAAAAACAAACTTATATTAATAATCATTATCGTTCTTCTTTTGGTGATTATTATGCTTTTAATACTTCTCGCCGTTGTCGTTACAAAGAAAAAAGAGCAAAAAAAAGATAATTTTAACGTTAATCAAATAGTAAAAAAACTTGAAAAAAAACATATCCCGAAAAACGAAATAAATATTCTCGTAAAAAAAGCTACCATACTATATAAAAGCGGTCAAAAAGAAAAAGCTCTTGAAATACTCACGAAACTTTCGGCTTTTGCGAAAAGTCTCTCAATGTATAATTTGGGAGTGATAAAAATAAAAGAAAAAAACTACAAAGAAGCCCTCAAATATTTCCAAAAAGCAATCCAAAACAAAGAAAACAGAACCCTAAGCGCCATTAACGCGGCATACTGCGCTTTGATGCTTAAAGATTACAAACTTTTCGATTATTACCGAAACTTAGCATATACGTTCTTGCCGGAAATAGCAAAAAACAAAAACTATCCGTTTTATTATGCGGTTGTGATGTATTATATGGGATACGAATACGAATCTATCCCCGCACTTATCCAACCTACCGATTTCGAAGAAAAAAGCAAACGATTATTAGGAAACATTTACGAATACTACAACGACCCGAAAAAAGCCTCTTTATACGTAGAAAAAAGTCTCTATAAAGGGCTTGATTTAGCAAGAGCCGGAGAGTATGAAAGTGCGAGAAGTTATCTCAAAAACAGCGATTCTAAAATCGGAGAATTCGCTCTTGGACTTGTGGATTTGAAACTATCTTATTTCAAAGAAGCGAGTAGAATATTTAAAAAATTCGCAAACGAAAACATCTACCCTATAAAAGTTTTCCTAAAACCTTCCCTTTTTGAAGTAAAAACCGCTCAAAAAGAGTTTCAAAAGACATTCCTAAAAAAAAGAAACGACTATTACGACCTATTTTTCTACTTCGCCCCATATAAAGTATTCAATGTCAATATGACAATCGATTATCTAAAAAAAGGTATTGCGGGTATTCCGCTAAATTCGATAGAAGAAGCTACTCACTACCTCAAAAAAACGGCAAAATATTCTACACTTAACATCAAAATAGCAAAAGCCATAAAATACGCAATAAACGGACATATTTATCTCGCAAACAACGAATTTCAAAAACTCATAAAAACAAACCCCGATTCATATATTCTTCATTACAATTTAGCCCTAACATACGCACAACTCGGGGATTATCTAAACGCTTATAAACATTTCCTAAGAGCCTACCACCTAAACCCTTACGACCTAAAAAGCGGTATTTTCGCTCTTTTTGCAGCCGATAAAAGCAATATCCAAAACAAATACCTTTTAGCTTCGGTAAAAGAAGATTTGATAAACAATCCTCTTGAAGACGCAATGCTCGCCATTTATTCTCACGACACCGTAAAAATGGCGGCGTTCGCCGAAAAAGAAGAAAAAGCCACTCCGATGTGGATTTTAACAAAACTAACTATTAAAGCGTTATTCAACAAAGATTTCACCTACGAAGCTTTAAAATTAAAAAGCATGTTCGAAAAAGACCTTATTGCCAATCTTTTATATTTTTACGCTTCGAATAAAGACGAGCCGATTCAAAAATTAGCCCAAAGTTATCAAAGTTTTTTTATGACTATGAAAGTAAATTTAAACGACTTTTACTACGGAGCGAAAATAGCAAGAGATTGGTATTTCGAATTTGCCAAAATTTCAGGGCTTTTATATAGAGTCAGATTACAGCTTTTACAAAAAGCGAAAACCGAAACGTTTGACATAATCCCGGTACTTAAAAGACTCGCTTATGCGGATTTATTTACAAAACATTTCGAAGAGAGCTATACAATATATAACGACCTAATCAACAACAAAAACGTAGAAGACGCCCACACAATGTATCACGCGGCCGTCGCAGCAATAGGTGCTGGACATCACGCAAACGCGGTCGCTTTAATGGAACTTGCTAAACTCAAAAATCCTAAATATTTAGAAGCGAGATACGGTCTTGGACTTCTTTGGCAAGAAGCGAATAACCTAAACGCAGCTTCAATTCAATACGCTAAAATAAAAGACGGATTCACTTCAAAATTTTTCGATTTCAATATCAAAAACCCTATAAAATAATAAAAGTGTAAATAAGTGACGAGCGTTAAGTTTTTCTTATAATTTAATACTTTCTTAATCCTTTTTAGAGTATAATTTATTAAAATTTAGTAAAAAGGATAAAGATGAAATTTTCATCAAACGATTTCAAAACCAACTCAAACATCAATACCATGAGAGAAACGGTGAATCAAAATAGCTATCAACATACTCATGTTATTGAAGATATCAACGAATTCGTAAAACGCACTTATCAACTTCTTGCGGGAAGTCTAATAGCCGGAGCGGTAGGCGCCTATGTAGGAATGGGATTTGTAGGCAATATGGTATCGGCTACCGGCTCTTTAACATTTACATATTGGGGAGCTGTAATTTTAGAATTTATTTTGCTGTTCGGTCTTTTTGCGGCAAAAAACAAAACCCCTCTTAATTTGGTATTGCTTTTTGCGTTCACATTTATGACGGGATTTACTCTCTCACCAACACTTGCATTTTTTATCTCGGCAAATATGGGTTATGTAATCGGTGAAGCGTTTTTCCTCACTGCAATCGCTTTTGGAGGACTAACCGTCTTCGCTATGACTACAAAAAGAGACTTTACGACAATGGGAAAAATACTTTTTATAACTC
This sequence comes from Caminibacter pacificus, assembly GCF_003752135.1. Lineage (NCBI taxonomy): Bacteria > Pseudomonadati > Campylobacterota > Epsilonproteobacteria > Nautiliales > Nautiliaceae > Caminibacter > Caminibacter pacificus. Next base: position 85,603 of record NZ_RJVK01000005.1, on the reverse strand, counting down.
TTTTAGTGGTAATAGGTGCATCTATTTTAAATATTTTCTTACATTTGCCTATGCTTCAATTAATCATCGCAAGCGTTTCTGCGGTACTTTTTAGTTTCTTTATTTTATATGACACTCAAAACATCATTAGAGGAAACGTTAGCAGCGAAATAGAAGCGGCTGTTATGCTTTATTTAGATTTTCTAAACCTATTCGTTTCACTTCTACAAATTTTAGGATTTTTAAACAATGAGGACTAATCCTCCTCTTCGCACTATCGATGCAAATTTTAATCGTTTTAAAGAAGGTATAAGAGTAGTCGAAGATATTCTTCGCTACGAACTTAACTCTCCTCTTGCAAAAGAGCTAAAAAACCTAAGACACATCAAAATCCCCAATTACTTAGAAGTTATAAAACAAAGAGACGCACAAAACGATATTTTAAAACCCTCTACAAAATCGGAACAAACAAGAAAATCACTTGAAGATATAATAATTTCAAATCTAAAAAGAGCGCAAGAAAGCGCAAGAGTTTTAGAAGAAGTCTATAAACTCGACGACATAAAAACCTCAGAAGAGTTCAAAAACGCACGCTATAAACTCTATACTTTAGAAAAAGAGATACTCTTACTTATACAAAACATATAATTCGCTCTCTTCAAAATCGACTCTACTTTTTAAAACGGCACCTATTCTTTGAAATTCTCGTTTAAAAGCTCCTAAATTATCTCTGATTTTTTCGATAGTAGTATAATCTTTGATAAATTTCTCTACATCTACGGTTATTTTATCCATATCTTCTCTTTTATTTCTAATGAAGATTTTTTTATCGGTATCATTTTTATACATTTCATTTAATTTTGCATAAAAATAATTATCTTCATAAATAATATGCTGTTTATACTTATAATAAAAATCATTCAATTTAGAAGGAATTTTGTCGAATTTGTTTTTGTTTACCAAAACGGCAATTTTAAGGTAGATTTTAAAAAGCTCTTTGTGATGTTTTTTTAATGCCGTAATTAAAGGGTCTTCTTTTTTAAAAAAGTTACCGAACCACATTTTTCATCCTTTTCAATATTATATCACACTCATCTAATAATCGACAAAATTACTTTTTTTATAACTAAAAATTATTACTGATTTAACTTATATTAAAATGACAATATAAACTTGACTTATGAATACTTATTCAGTAAAATTTAAAAAAAAGGTTTTATGATGGATGCGGTAAAAGAGTATTGGAGCAATCCTATATTTTTAGCGGGAATTTTTCTTTGTGCGGTAGGTACTATTTTAGGAGCATTTCAAATAGTAACGGCGGGAGTTTTGGTTGAGTGCGCCGGAATTGTTTTGATGATGATTTCAATTTATTCATTAGAAAAAGAATCGATTTTAAACCCTAAAAATCACTGATTATGGAGGTATTTCTCCAAGCTTTTTTTATCGATAGTAACAACAACGGCACCTCTAAAGTCTCCGACTTTATAGCCTCTTGCTTTATCATTTTCGTAATATTTGTCGAGTTCTTTTACTACGTCTTTATTTAGATGTTTTCCGTGACATCTTAAACAAATTTTTTGAACGTAAATCGGCTGATATACGTCAATTCTTGTCGGATATTCTTTTACGTACATTTTAGGATGCTTAGGATCGGTTTTTGAAAGCTCTTTTAATATAGGTACATCAGTCGCATTAGGATAATCGGCTACGTTTCTGTTTTTAAAAGAGATTCTTTTTAATTTTAGCCTTACATGCAACTTCCTACTAAGTTTCACGCTTGTTTTCATAGTTAAAGGATAAGCGTTTTTATTGCAATAGTCGATTGCTCCTTTAGGCCCTTTTTCCATTAAATGAGATTTCATTGCATTTTTTAAAACTTTTAAATACTCCGTAGAGGCAACCAAAGCTATTTTTTTAGCCGCTTCTATACTTTTTGTTTGATTATTTTCAGCAAATAAAAAAACACTACTTAACAAAAAAAATAATTTTCTCACAACCCCAACCTTTAGATTATTTTAGCACCACCACCTCAAATTCTAGCTTTTTAACGGGAAAAGTTCTCATAAATTCCCTAATCTTAGCTCTACCGGCGCTAACATCCCCTTTTACTCCCGAGAATTTAATATAATCAAGAAGGCTTTTCGGTTTATCAAACGTCATTTCATAACGAAGAATTTCAATTTTCGGTTGTAAAATTTTAGCATATTCGACTATCTCTTCTTTAGAATAAATAGGAGATTTCACTCCTAAAAAATTATGTAAAGATTTAAACGTATTCGAAGTAAAAATCGCTAACAAAAACTCTTTATCAAGTTTTTTTATCTCCTCAAATACAAACTTCAAATCTCTCGCCCACTGAAGTGCGGAAAACGAAACTATTTGCTCAAAATCGTATTTTTTTATCAAATCAAAACACTCTTTTGTGTTAAAATCGGCTTTTAAGGTATTACAAGGGTTGAGTTGAAGCATTTTTTCACTCTTATCCACTCCCAAATAAAATTCAAAATCAGTATATTTACAAAGCCCTTCACTTCCACAGCCCAAATCGACAATTCTCTTTTTCAAAAAAGGGAGATATTTTTTAATGATTTTCTTTTGAATTACGTTATATTCTCCGTACGTGTGCGCGAATTTATCGAAACTACTCAAACTTTTATGCATTTTTTACTTTCGTTTTTAATTTTTAAACTTACCGACCGAATTTTTATTTTATGATATAATTCTACCCAAAAAGGCAAATAAATGACTGGTATTTTCTTTACTATCCAGATTATTTTGGCGATAGTTATCGTAATTTTGACACTTTTGCAAAAATCTGAAAGTATGGGTCTTGGCGCATATTCAAGCTCAAACGATACGGTATTCGGTGCCGGCGGACCTATGAATTTCTTAACAAAAGCGACTATGGTTGTAGGAATTTTACTTGTTTTAAACACTCTAACTCTCGTATATCTATACAACAAACAAGCAAACACTTCGGCAGTTGACGAAGTAAAAGTAAAACACATCACTCCAAAACAAGTGCCGAGCGTACCTACCGTACCTACGAAATGAAAAAATTAATCCTCTTTTTATTGCCTCTTTGGCTTTTAGCCGAGGCGCATATTTTCGTGCTTCACAGAATTGACGATTTCAGACATCCTTATACGAACACATCATCAAAAGAACTCGAAAAATATTTCAAATATATAAAATCCCACAACTACAAAGCCATCACCCTCTCAAAACTCGCCGAAATGATAAAAAACAGACAAAACGTCGATAATATCGTCGTTTTTACGATAGACGACACTTACAAAAGCTTTTATAAAAACGGACTTCCCGTTTTCAAAAAGTACGGCATTCCATTTACACTTTTCGTATATGTAAAAGCCACAAACGAAAAATGGGGCGATTTTATGACCTGGCAACAGGTAAAAGATGCCGCAAAATACGGAGAATTAGGTATCCACAGCTACGCACATCCTCACTTGCCAAATCTTAGCAACCAAGCAATAATAAACGATACTAAAAAAGCTATCGAAATTTTCAAAAAACATATGGGATACGTGCCTGATATGTACGCTTATCCGTACGGGGAATACGACCAAAGAGTCAAAAAAATAATTAATTCGTTTTTCCCTATTATCGCCAACCAAAACCCAGGAGCCGTAGATATCGCTACACCGATAAACGACCTTGACAGAATAGCCCTAACAGGCAAAGTAGATATTGCTAAAAAACTCAAAATCAAAAGACTTCACGCCGATATAAAGATACAAAGAGAAGGCAACAAAATAACCCTCATAAAAGGAAAAGTTTTTGATAAAATTCCATACGTCAATATCTACATAACGAAAATGGGCTGGGTTTATAAAATCCCGGTAAAAAACGGCTCTTTTAGCTACGCACCTAACTTCGAGCTTAAAAAATACAGAAACAGAGTCATTATAAGATATAATTATAAAATAATTTCGAAAATGGTAATAAAATACAAAAAATAAGGAGGTAAATTATGGAAGAAGTATTTGAGTTCGCAAAAGAACATATGGAAAAGAGTATCGAAGTACTAAAAAAAGATTTGAATACGTTAAGAACTGGTAGAGTTTCTATTCACGTACTTGACGGAGTAAAAGTGGAGTATTACGGAGCGCCTACACCTCTTAATCAAGTAGCGAACATCAACGCGGTAGATGCTACTACTATCGTAGTAAGCCCTTGGGATAAAGGTATTATTAACGACATCGAAAAAGCTATCCAAGAAGCAAATGTCGGTGCAAATCCGAACAACGACGGAGACACTATCAAACTATACTTCCCGCCTATGACGGAAGAAGAGAGAAAAAAACAAGCGAAAAAAGCTAAAGAATTCGGTGAAAAAGCAAAAATCGCAATCAGAAACATAAGAAGAGAAGCTAACGACGAAATAAAAAAAATGTTTAAAAACAAAGAAATCACTGAAGACGATCAAAAAAGAGGTCTTGATAAAGTGCAAGAAATTACCGATACTTATGTTGCGAAAGTCGATGAAATCGTAAATAAAAAAATCGACGACGTAATGAAAGTATAAAATCAACTGACGGAAAAATTAAAATGGAAAATGTAAGAGAAATTTACGAAAAATACGGAGCTCTTTTAAAAGGGCATTTTTTACTTAGTAGTGGCAAACACAGCGAATATTATCTCCAAAGCGCAAGAGTTTTGGAACATCCTGAAGTTGCCGAAAAACTCGCAAAAGAGCTTGCAAAACAGATTCAAGAAGCGGGAATAAAAGTAGATACGGTATGCTCTCCGGCTATCGGGGGACTGCTTGCCGGATACGAGCTTGCAAGAGCTCTTGGAGTTAGATTTATTTTCACCGAAAGAGTAAAAGGTGAAATGACACTAAGAAGAGGTTTTGAAGTAAAAGAAGGCGAAAAAGTACTTATTTGCGAAGACATCATCACAACAGGCGGAAGCGCTATGGAAGCGGCAAGAGAAGTTGAAAAAAGAGGTGCTGAGGTAGTGGCGTTTGCCGCTATTGCCAATAGAGGCGTTTGCAAAAGAGTAAACGGAAAGAGTGAAAGAAAACCTGAGTGTAAATTACCGGCTGACAAACCTCTTTTTGCGCTTGACGATTTCGAATTCGAAGTATACGAACCTCAAGAGTGCCCGATGTGTAAAGCGGGAAGTACACCTATAAAACCGGGAAGCAGAGGGAATTAATGACCTGCCCTCTTTGTAACGTTACAGATTATTTTTACAAAAACTCTCTTTTTTCTCTTATTTTCGTAGATGATATCCCGGGATACATCAGACTCATAACAAACGCTCACGTTAAAGAATTCAGCGACCTAAGCGACCAAGAAGCCGTAGAAATTACTCTCGCCGTTAAAAAAATAGAAAAAATCCTACTAAAACACACCAATGCCGACAAAATAAACATAGCATCTCTTGGGAATATGGTACCTCATCTTCATATTCATATTATTCCGAGATTCAAAAACGACCCTTGGTGGCCGGGTGCTACGTTTTGTGAAAAAACGAGGGATTTTACCTACCCTCAAATAGACCTTGAAAAAATCAAAGAAGAAATTATAAAAAGCCTTGGATAAAAAGTTTTTTATTCTTATAAGCGTCTATTACTTTCTCTTTTTTACTCTTATAGGCGATTACGTTATCTTTTTACCTAAATATTTCTCATCTTTTTTCACTCCGGCACAAATCGGGATAATTTTTGCGATGATGCCGATAGCCAGATTTTTAACACCATTTATTTTTCTAAAAAAACCTCTTACAAAAAGAGACTTTTTACTTGCGATTATCGTCTCTTCCTTATCGTCCGTATTACTTTTTACCAAAAACTTTTATTTAATCAGCCTCTTTTTCTTTATTTTGGGTGCTTCTTTTTCGATTATTTTCCCGTATATTGAAGCCGTAGCGATAGAAAAGCTAAAAGAAAAATACGGAAAAAGCAGGCTTTTTGGCAGTATAGGCTTTATGCTTTTCGGGATAATAGCCGGATATGTAAATATTAATCTTTTAATAGCATTTATAGTCCTTTTGATTTTAACGAATCTATTTTCTCTTTTCTTTTTGGAAGACAAAACGATTACGAAAAGCTCTTCGAAATTCTCTTTGCTTAAAGAGTGGAAGTTTTGGGCGGCGGTTGTGTTTTTGCAGATAAGTTTCGGAGGGTTTTATAGTTTTTTTACCATTTACGTCACAAGCCACGGAATAAGCAAAGAGTGGGTCGGTTGGCTTTTTGCAATAGGCGTTAGCGCCGAGATTATCGTATTTTTAATCCAACACTTCTTTATAAACAAAAAGCCTCCTCTTTTTTGGATAAAACTCTCTATTTTCCTTACATCCGTTCGCTGGTTCATATTATATCTTTTCCCTTCAAACCTATTGCTAATAGCGCTCTCTCAAACGATACACGCCTTTTCTTTTGCGCTTTTTCACACATCGGCACTTTTGTATCTAAACAAAAAATACGAAAACAAAACCTTAGCTCAGCAGTTCTACGCCGGAATAGCATACGGCTTTGCCGCGTTTTTGGGAAGTATGCTTGCGGGATTTTTATACGGGGATTATCTGTTTTTGTACGAAAGCCTTTTTGCCTTGATAGGATTTTTGGTTATGTTATAATACATAAAGCACAAAAAAGGGGGCTTATTGCAATTACCAAAAAAAATACTTGATAGAAAAGTAAAATTATCCTTTAAAAACACTCTGATTACGGGACCAAAAAGGGTCGGAAAGACGTTTTTGGTATTTAATTTTCTAAAGAATTTCAAAGGAAAATACAAATATATAGATTTCAGCGACCACAGAGAAAAAGACCTCGATTTTAGCGGTGTCGATTTAGTGGTGCTTGATAATTACGACTTTCAAATCCCAATCCCCGACAAAACGACCTTTATCATCAGCAACAAAAACATAGAAATAGAAGACTTCGAAAAAATAGAACTCGGAGGTCTTGATTTCGAAGAGTTTTTTGCATTCGACAACACCACAAACATAAACCAAACATTCGACAGATTCCTAAGACTCGGCAACTTTCCCAAACTTTTTTCCGAAGAATACTTCAAAGACGAATATTTAAAAGAGACTTTCGAGCTGCTTCCCTACAACAAAAAAATCTTAGCTTTCTTTTTTGCACATTTAGGAGAAAAATTTACTCTTTATCAAATATATCAAATCCTAAAAAAAGAGATGAAACTAAGCAAAGACAGCTTTTATAAAGAGACGAACGAACTATTAAAAAACAAAATTATTTTCGAAGTTAACAAATTCGAATCTCCAAAGTCCCCTAAAAAATTTTTTGCGTATAATTTCGCTTTTAAATCGATTATGACGAATCGAAAAAACCCTTTACATATTTTTGAAAATATTATATTTTTAGAACTCAACAAAAAAGAGGTCTATTACAAAGACACTTTGAGTTTTTATCTCCCGGAAGAGAAACGGGGGATTTTGGTATTGCCATTTGCAAACGAAGAGATAGCGCAAGAAAAACTAAAAAAAGTAACCGACGTCGAAAAAGTCGATATCATAACAATATCAAACGAATTTGAAATAACAAACGACAAATTCGAAGTGGAGGTGACGCCGTTTTGGAGATGGAGATTTGCGGAATAGACGAAGCGGGACGCGGTCCTATCGCCGGTCCTTTGGTATTTGCCGGTGTTGTTTTGCTTGAGGATATAGACGGGATTACGGATTCAAAAAAGCTCACGCCGAAAAAAAGAAAAGAGCTTTTTGAGATTATAAAACAAAAATCAAAACACCATATCGTCTGGAAATGGCCCGAAGAGATAGACCAAAAAGGCTTATCCGTCTGTATAAAAGAGGCATTATCGGAGATAAAAAACACCATAAAAGCAAAAAAATACCTCTTTGACGGAAACAGCAGTTTCGGAGTGGACGGAATTGAGACGATAATAAAAGGTGATTTGAAAATAAAAGAGATAGGTGCGGCAAGTATTTTGGCAAAAGTCAGTAGAGACGAATATATGGTTTTTATTGACAAAAAATATCCGGAATACAATTTCAAAAAACACAAAGGTTACATAACAAAAGAACACATCGAGCTGATTAAACGATACGGATTTTGCGAAATCCACAGAAAAAGCTATAAGCTAAAAGAGTTAAGACAGCCGACACTATTTTAAGGAGTATTATGAAAAGATTTTTAGGAAGTATGCTCTTGGCGCTGAATCTTTATGCGGCTTTTCCCTCGTGGTATTACAACATAAAAGACGTAAAAAAACAGAAAAAAGCTTTTGTTGAGATTATGCTGCCGCTAATCCAAGCGGAAAACAAAAAAATCAAAGCGCTAAGAGAAAAAATAATCGAAATTTTCAACGACCCGTATTATTTAATGGACCCGTATAAAATCGCCTTTTTGGCAAAAATAGCAAAAATATACAAAATAAAAAACATAACCGACAAAAAAGAGTTTCTAAAAAAAATAGACACCATTCCGCCGTCTTTGGCACTCGCTCAAGCGGCAATCGAAAGCGGATGGGGAAAAAGCAGATTTGTTAGAGTCGCGAATAATATATTCGGACATTGGGAATATTCCAATAAAGGTATAAAACCGAAAAGCAGATACGAAAACATAAAAATAGCATATTCGATAAAAATTTTCCCTTCTCTTGAAGCTTCAATCGCAGCGTATATGCGAAACCTAAACAGAAACCCGGCATATAAAAACTTCAGAAACCTCAGATACAAATACGAACAAGAACACAAAAAATTCACAGGCATAATCGCCGCAAATACGATGATAAACTACTCCCAAAAAAAAGAGGAGTACGTAAAAATGCTAAAAAGAATGATAAAACTCAATCATTGGGAGAAATATGACAAATAAGTCATAATTTTGTCATTTTGAATGAATATAATTTCAAATTAAAAACCTAAAAGGAGAGAGGATGAACCAATACCTCGATTTAGCCCTAACATGGGGAATCAAAATTATCGGCGCGATCGCCATTTATATTATCGGTAAATGGATTGCAAAGTTATTAACTAATCTGTTTAGAAAAATGCTTGAGCGCTCAAACACTGACGTGACTCTTGTAAAATTCTTAGGAGACCTTGTATATTTCGGTCTTATCGTACTTGTAATTATCGCTGCTCTTGGTACTCTTGGAGTTAATACTACTTCATTCGCAGCTATTATCGGTGCTGCCGGTTTAGCGGTAGGTCTTGCGCTTCAAGGAAATATCGCAAACTTCGGTGCTGGAGTTGTGCTACTATTCCTAAGACCTTTCAAAGTTGGAGATTTCGTAGAAGCTGGCGGAGCTACAGGTGTTGTAGATCAAATCGGTATTTTCAATACAACATTCAAAACGGGTGACAATAGAGTGATTATCGTACCAAACTCTAACATCATCGGCGGAAACATCACAAACTATTCAAGAGAAGCTATCAGAAGAATCGACCTTGTTATCGGAGTAGGATACGAAGACGACCTAAAACTTGTAAAATCTACTCTTGAAGAAATCTTAGCTAACCATCCGAAAGTCCTAAAAGACCCTGCACCTGCGGTAGCTCTTGCGGAACTTGCGGACAGCAGCGTAAACTTCAACGTAAGACCTTGGGTTAAAAGTGAAGATTATTGGGGTGTAAGAAGCGAACTTCTTGAAATCATCAAAACAACATTCGACGAAAAAGGAATCAACATCCCTTATCCTCAAATGGATGTTCACGTAGACAACAAAGCGGCTTAATTTCCGCTTTGTTTTACATACTCTTCGATATTCTTATAAATTCCGTCCATCAGTTTATTTCTGGCTTCGATACTCGTCCAAGCGATATGAGGGCTTAGTAATGTTTTATCTTTAAATTTCAAAATAGGATTATCTTTTTCAACAGGCTCTTTTTCAAATACGTCAAGCCCTACTAAAATATCTTTTTTCTCAAGCGTTTTTGCCAAATCTTTTTCGTTTATAATTCCGCCTCTTCCGAGATTGACAATAACCGCATTATCTTTCATCATCATAAGCTCTTTTTCTTTTATCAAGTTTTTCGTATTTTCGTTTAGAGGTGCGTGAATTGAGATGATGTCGCTTGTTTTCATAAGCTCTTCAAGCTCCACTCTTTTATATTCGCTGTTATTGTTTTTTCCGCTTGTGGAATAATACACCACCTCAGCCCCGAAAGCCTCGGCAATTTTCGCAACCTCTTTTCCGATAGTACCAAGCCCGATAATCCCCCATCTTTTACCTGCAATCTCAAACCAATTTTTAATATGAGTAAAAATCTCGCTATTTGGATACTCGTTTCTTGTATATTCGTCAAAATAACACACTTTATTCAAAAGCCCGAGCACCAACGCAAAAGTCTGCTGAACAACCGCTTTTGTAGAATATCCGGCTACGTTTTTTACGGGTATTCCTTTTTTCTTCGCATATTCCAAATCCACGTTATTCATCCCCGTAGCCGCTATTTGGATAAATTTTATATTGCTGTTATCCATAATTTCTTTATCGATAACTACCTTATTCGTTACGACGATATCGGCATCTTTTACTCTCTCCAAGGTTTTATCAGCTGGAGTCGTTTGATAGATTTTTACTTCACCGAATTTCCTAAACCTATCAAAATCCACATCTCCCAAAGTCAACGCATCCAAAAAAACTATTGTCATTTTCGCTCCTTATTTTTTAGGTATAATAAACAAAAAAGGATATTTATGAGATATATTTTACTATTTTTGATAGCGATTTTTGCATACTCAAAAACATACGTCGCAACATACAGCGCAAAATACGGTTGGTTCGGTACAATCGCAACGGCAAAAGGCGTATATGAAAGAAACGAAACGGACTATAAAATTATGACTACCGTCAAAACAAAAGGTTTCGCAGCTTCAATCTCGGGACACCTCACCCAAACATACATTAGCGAAGGAAAAGTAATAAACGGCAGACTCGTCCCTACACACTACATCGTAGATATCAAAAGACACGGAGACGATTATTATAGAATCTATATTTTCGACCACAAAAACAAAAGCGTAATCAAAAAAAGATACAAAAACGGCAAACTTACGAAAGAGTACAAATACTACTATGCACCCGATGATATTTTGACTCTATATTGGAACCTACCTCTTTATTTAAAAGACAAAAAAGAAACATACATCTTCCACGCAGTCGGCGGCAGCAAAAAAAACGGAAAAGTCGAAATTACATTTCCGCAAGGTGAAGAGTTAAAAGAGCTCAAAAAAACTTTCAAAGTCAACGGAACATACCTAAAAGCAAACCTTTACAACAAAGTTTTTGCAGGGGATAAGGGAGTTTTATATCTCGTAATAGACCCGACGAACTGGGTAACCGTTGCGGGAATGGTAAAAAACGTACTCAAAATCGGGGATTTAAAAGGAAAAATGGATTATCTTAAAATTGAAGACAAATAACCCCGCTACCTCCAAAATCTGACGGGAAATATTTTTGGAGCTTTTTAGGAAGCTCCTTTCCTCTTATTAAACGATTCATATCAAGTTGGTGTTCTCTTTTTATTGCAAAAAGAATTTCATCTTCCAACTTTTTAGCCTCTTCTTTGTTTTTAGGCGTAATGTTGCTATATACCGCTACGGTTGATTCCGGTAGTTGTTGTTTTTCTACTTTATTTATTTCTTGTGCTTTAAAATAACTTGCCATAATATCCCCCTTATATGAAATATTTGTCTTTCTGAGGGATATTTTACAAATTTTTCCCCAAGTTCAATGAGGTGGTAAAGGAAAATTTTGAAAAATTTTAGAAGTTTTTAAGGAGAAAGGGAAGAGAAAATTATCTAACTCTATTAAATAGAGAAAAATCGCCGTTTCTGTCTCTCATATCGTGTAAAGGGTCTTGGATATTTTTAAGCTCATACTCCACTTTGTCGAGTTTTTTGTTAAGTTCGGTGATGCTGTCTAAGATAAGTTTATGCCCTCTTGCTGATGAACCAGCAAGTGCTTTTGTTGATGCTGCTTCTTCTCTTTCTACCACTTTAGTAATAGTATTCTCAAACCAATTTCTAAACACTTCGAATTTTTCTTCGCTTGTAATTTTTTTTGGCAGTTCATCAAGAGCTTTTTTAACTTCGGCGTCGAGTTTTTTGTTTTGTTCTTTGATAAATTTACCAAGCAGCATTACCATTTCTTCGGCTAACTCTTTTACAAACTCTTTTGTTTTTTGTTGTTGTTCTTTTACCTCTTCAAGTTCGCTTTTGAGTTGTTTGTTTTCCTCTGCAAGTTCATCGAGCTTTTGGAGGATTTTTTGATTTTCTGATACTAAACTATCCAATTTTTCTAAAATTTTCATACTCATTTCGTTTGTTTCATACATTGTTTCTCCTTGTTAGTGCTAAAAATATTATATTCAAAAATATAATCGGTTGCAACTACAAAAAATATAAAACATTCCGTCAAAAATATTAAAAATCCAATAATAAATATAATTTTTTTATATTATTTTATAATTTATTTATAATTTTCTTAATAAGAAATATAATTTTTCTATAATTTTTTATAATCCTTTTATATTTTTTTAATAGTAAATATTATTTTTTTAATAAAAAATTATATTTTTAACTATTTTTACTATTTCGATACTAAAATCCTCTTAAAATCCACTTCCAAAAAACCACTCCTCACCCCCTAATGTGTATTATGCTATACACATTACTCCACAAATTCATACTCCAAATGTGTCGGTGTAATGCATATGTGCGTGAGCTTTAAAAGCGATTTAAAATATTTTAATACTCCAGGTGTGTCGGTGTTATTATAAAACGCCTATTCTTAGCAGAGATATAGATTTGTTTCAATACTCCAGGTGTGTCGGTGTTATAACAACTCCGAACATCGAAAACGACCCCGTAACAGAATTTCAATACTCCAGGTGTGTCGGTGTTATGAGTATAAGAATAAGAGATTTAAGATTATATCGCTTTATTTCAATACTCCAGGTGTGTCGGTGTTATAAGGGCTTGAAAATAACCGTTTCGTGAAACAGGGCATTTCAATACTCCAGGTGTGTCGGTGTTATACCCTCTCTCTTCTCCACTCTCTCATCATCGCTATATTTCAATACTCCAGGTGTGTCGGTGTTATACCCTCTCTCTTCTCCACTCTCTCATCATCGCTATATTTCAATACTCCAGGTGTGTCGGTGTTATAAAAGCTAAAAAAAGCTCAAAACTTAATTAAAGCAGATTTCAATACTCCAGGTGTGTCGGTGTTATTCATTTTCATACTCATTTTTTGCGTCAAAAATAGCGTATTTCAATACTCCAGGTGTGTCGGTGTTATATTGTCGGTAAAGTATTAAGCTCGGAAGTTAAGGAAAATTTCAATACTCCAGGTGTGTCGGTGTTATCGGGCTATCGATATTCAAAACAATTACTTCAACGCTATTTCAATACTCCAGGTGTGTCGGTGTTATAGAAGGCGACGGCATTTTTTCTCCTGATTGGCTCGAATTTCAATACTCCAGGTGTGTCGGTGTTATTTTTAGAAAAGTCGATTCCGTCTACGAATTTTTTAGCATTTCAATACTCCAGGTGTGTCGGTGTTATGGAGAGTAAAATGAAAAAAGTAATAAAAGAATTAAGATTTCAATACTCCAGGTGTGTCGGTGTTATTTCTTTGTATAGTTCTAAAACTAACACCGAATTCCTATTTCAATACTCCAGGTGTGTCGGTGTTATAAAGTAAAAGAAGCTACGGCGTGGATGATTGCTTTATTTCAATACTCCAGGTGTGTCGGTGTTATATATACTGTTATGCATTTAGCTGTATAATTTGTATAATTTCAATACTCCAGGTGTGTCGGTGTTATGCATTATTTTTCGGGGAAGTTTTATACTTTCGTCCCGTTTTTTAGGGTTTTTCCAATCTTTTTTCAAAAAAACAAAAAATTCTCAAACATCTTTTTATTACCCGATTATATCGAAGAATTTAGAGAGTTGTCAATAATTGAGGTTGGAAAAAAGGGATTATGCCATCCCTTTTGTTTCCAAGTATTTCGTATCGTAGTTGTTGTTTAGGAAGTCTTCGTTTTCAAGCATTTTTAGGTGGAAAGGAATAGTCGTTTTTATTCCGCTGACTTTGAATTCTCTAAGAGCTTCTTTCATAATCTCGATAGCTTCGTTTCTGTCTCTTCCCCATGTGATTACTTTGGCTATCAAGCTGTCGTAATATTGAGGAATAATATATCCTGCGTAAATATGAGTATCGACTCTTACGTCTTTTCCTCCAGGGATATATAGTTTTTGGATTTTTCCGGGGCTTGGGATGAATTTTTCCGGGTCTTCGGCTAAGATTCTGCACTCTATTGCGTGACCTTTGATTTCGATTTCGTCTTGGCTCGGGATTTTTTCGCCTTCTTCCACTCTTATCATCCACTCTACCAAATCAAGACCCGTTACCATTTCGCTTACGGGATGTTCCACTTGAAGTCTCGTATTCATCTCCATAAAGTAAAAGTTCAAGTCTTTATCTACCAAAAATTCGATAGTCCCGGCACTATAATACCCGATAGCTTTTGCCGCTTTTACGGCTGTTTCGTGGAGTTTTTTTCTTGTTTCTTCATCAAGGATAGTAGCCGGAGATTCTTCTATAAGCTTTTGGTGTCTTCTTTGAAGCGAGCAGTCTCTCTCACCCAAATGAATTACGTTTCCGTGTTTATCTCCCAAGATTTGCACTTCTACGTGGCGAGGTTTTTCGATATATTTTTCCATATAGATAGTCGGGTCGCCAAATGCACTCTCGGCTTCGCTACTTGCGGCTAAAAACGCATTTTCAAGGTAGCTTTCGTCTTCGACGACTCTCATACCTCTACCCCCGCCTCCGCTTGCGGCTTTGAGGATTACGGGATATCCGATTTCACGTGCTACTTTTTTCGCTTCTTCTACGTCTTTTATAGCGCCTTCACTTCCGGGAATTACGGGAACACCGGCTTTTTTCATAACTTCTTTAGCTTTAGATTTATCCGCCATAAGCTCCATTACTTCCAAAGAAGGACCTATAAAAGCGATATTGTGAGCTTTACACACCTCTACAAACGTCTGATTTTCGCTCAAAAACCCGTATCCCGGAAAAATAGCGTCACATTCGGTCATTTCGGCAGCCGTAATGATTGCCGGGATGTTTAGGTAGCTTTGGTTGCTCGGTGCGGGACCGACACAAACCGCCCCGTCAGCAAATTCAAGATAAATCGCTTCTTTATCGGCCGTAGAATATACGCAAACGGCTTCTTTGTTTAGTTTGTGGATGGCTCTTATCGCTCTTAGTGCGATTTCGCCTCTGTTTGCTATTAAGATTCTTTTCATTAGCTTAGCCTTTTTACCCTAAATAATGGAGTGTCGAATTCCACCGGCTGACCGTCTTCCACCAACACTTCCAAAATCTCGCAGTCAAACTCCGCTTCAAGCTCGTTCATAATTTTCATAGCTTCGATAATACATAAAGTTTGACCTTTTTTTACTTTGTCTCCCACTTTTACGTACGGAGGAGAATCAGGGCTCGGCGCTTGATAAAAAGTACCTACCATAGGAGATGTTATCAAATCACCCTCAACTTCACACTCAGGTTTCGCTTCTACTTTTTGTACGACAGGAGCGTTTTCTACCGACGTGATTTGTTGCGGTGCGCTTGCTTGCGGCGCTACCGTAGCAGCGGCACTCGGAGCTGTTTTATCAAGATAGATTCTGAATTCTTCGGTTTCAAGCTCGAGAATATTCGTTTTTGATTTATCAAATGCCTCAAGCAGTTTTTTTAGTTCTCTTAAATCCATATAAGTCCCCTTTTTACTGAGTTTAATAAAATAATAACATAATTTTGATACAATTTTAAATAATTTAAATGATATAAAAATGGCTGATATAGCAATTGTAAGCCGGTTTTAAAGGATATGAATGGGTGTCAAGTCTGATAAGTGGATTAGGACTATGGCTAAAAATTTCGGCATGATAGAGCCGTTTGAAGAGAAGCAGGTAAGAAAAGGAATCATAAGCTACGGAGTGAGCTCTTACGGATACGATATAAGAGTCAGCGACGAATTTATGGTATTTACGAATATCAACTCCACAGTCGTAGACCCTAAAAACTTCGATGAAAGAAACGTCGTAAAAATCAAAGGCGATTGTATTATTCCTCCGAATTCCTTCGCACTTTGCAGAAGCGTGGAATATTTCAGGATGCCAAGAGACGTTTTGGCGATATGCGTAGGAAAAAGCACTTACGCAAGATGCGGTATCATCGTAAACGTAACGCCAATCGAGCCCGAATGGGAAGGACATATAACTATAGAAATCTCAAACACTACGCCACTTCCGGCGAAAATCTACGCAAACGAAGGAATAGCTCAGCTTATTTTCTTAGGCGCGGATGACGATATGTGCGATATAAGCTACGCGGACAAAGGCGGAAAATACCACGGACAGCAAGGTATTACGCTTCCTAAGGTGGATAAATGAAACTATGTATCGCCCTTGACAATCCGACAAAAGAAGAAAACCTAAAACTCGCAAACGAACTAAAAGAGTACGCAAACGATTTATGGCTGAAAGTGGGATTTAGAAGCTACATAAGAGATAATAACCGATTTTTAGAAGAGTTGAAAAATTTAGGTTATAATATCTTTTTGGATTTGAAACTATACGATATTCCCAATACTATGGCGGATGCCGCGGAAGAAATCGCAAAACTTGATATTGATATGTTTAACGTACACGCAAGTGCGGGAATAAAAGCGATGCAAACGGTAATGCAAAGGCTTTCGAAATTCCAAAAAAGACCTCTTGTGCTTGCGGTTACGGCGCTTACGAGTTTCGATAACGAAGAGTTTAAGCGAATATACGGCAAAGATATAAACGAAAAAGCCGAAGAGTTCGCAATCGACGCGCACAAAGCCGGACTTGACGGCGTGGTTTGCAGTGTTTGGGAGAGTCTTGATATCAAAAAAGCGACTTCAAACGATTTTATAACCCTAACTCCCGGAATCAGACCTTTTGGCGAAGATGCGGGAGACCAAAAAAGAGTGGCGGATATAAAAGCCGCAAAAGAAAATTCAGTTGATTTTATAGTAGTGGGAAGACCGATATATAAATCGCAAAATCCCAAAGAAAAAGTTGAGAAGATATTAAAGGAGATTAAATGAAAAAAATTTTAATAGGAATAAGTGCGGCGGTTATGCTTTTTGCAAGCCAAAACACTCAAAAAGAAGCTATGGAAGCGCTAAAAGCAAGCCCGCTTTATAATCAGATTATAAAAGCTAAAAAAGAAGGACTTCCGATAAAAGCTCAAAAAATCGACGGACTTTACGTATATAGACTTACGACTCCAAGAGGTGTAATTTATATCTATCTGACTGCCGATAAAAAATATACGTTTATAGGAAACGCAATCGACAACAAAACAAAAAAACCTATCCAAATTGCAAAAAACGCAAACATCATCAATAAAGGCGTTATGTTTACTTTCGGTAAAGGTAAAAAAGAGATTTATCTCGTAACAGACCCTGAGTGTCCGTTTTGTAGAAAAATGGAAGCTATGAAAAAAGATATTTTGGAAAAAAACTACAAAGTTCACGTAATATTACTACCTCTTCCGTTTCATAAATACGCAAGACCTATGAGTTATTATATCTTGGCAGGTAAAACGGACGCCCAAAGAGCTAAAAGAATGAAAGAAGTACTCTCTGGCAGCGACGCTTGGAAAAAATTCAAACCAACAAAAGAGCAAATCAAAAAATTCGAAGAAGAGCTTAAAAACGCTCAAATAGCAGCGGAAGAGCTTGATGCAAGAGGAACTCCGAGCGTATTTGATAAAAATTTCAATCCTATTCCTTGGCCTACTTTAGGAGATAAAAAATGAGTCTTGCGAGTAATTTCGTAGATGCGACTCTTTGCTGTGCGCTAAAAGTAATAAGAGCTCTTCACGAAGAGCTCAATCTTTTTGAAGAAAAAGGGATAGGATTCGGAGGAGACAGAAGCCTAAACATCGACCTTATCGCCGAAAAGATTTTTATTAAAAAACTTAGCGAATTCGGAAATATTCTAAGCGAAGAAGCGGGATTTATCGATAACGGAAAAGATAAAAAAATCGTAATCGACCCGATAGACGGGAGCTATAACGTATCAAACAATATTCCTTATTTCGGATGTAGTGTTTATTTTGAAGATACGGCAAGCGTAGTTGTTAACTTAAGCAACGGGGATTATTTCGTAAAAGATGACAAAGGTAAAAGATTTGACAACCTATTTAGAAAACCGTTTCACGCAAATTTTAGACATGACGTAATTCTATTCGAAAAAGCGTATCAAAACCCTGATATGGTAGCCAAACTCGCAAAACACAGCCTAAAATTCAGAGCTCCGGGAGCTCTTAGCCTCTCTTTATCATACGGAGAAGCGAGCAAAGCCGTAATTTATAAAGGCGAAATCAGAGAATTCGACATCGCAGCGGCAAAATTTTATAATAGCGATTGCCATTGGCACTTTGAAGAGGACTTAATCGTAATGAGTCCTAAAAAAGAATATTTGGAAGAAGTTTTAAGTATAATAAAGGAATAAAAATGGGATTTGGAGATTTCTTGAAAAAATTTAAAAAACCTCAGCCGAGCAAACAAGAGCAGACTACATGGGTAAAATGTCCTGCGTGCGGGGCTATTAGTTTTTATAAAGAAGTTCAAAAACAACACAATACTTGTCCGAAGTGCGGGTATCATTTTAGGATGAGTGCACAAGAGAGAATCGAAATGCTCGCAGACGAAGGAACGTTTGTAGAGTATGACAAAAACTTAGAACCAAACGACCCTCTAAACTTCGTAGACAAAAAAAGCTACAAAAAAAGAATCGAAGAAAACTACAAAAAAACCGGTAGAAAAAGCTCGGTTATCTCGGGTGAATGTAAAATAAACGAAATCCCAACCCAACTCGTCGTATTTGATTTTGCGTTTATGGGCGGAAGCTTAGGAAGCGTAGAAGGCGAAAAAATCGCAAGAGCCGTTATGAGAGCTATAGAAAAAAGACAAGGACTCGTAATAGTATCTACAAGCGGCGGTGCGAGAATGCAAGAGAGTACTTTTAGTCTTATGCAAATGGCAAAAACTTCTGCGGCACTTGCAAGTTTAGCGGAAAACAAACTTCCTTATATTTCAGTACTAACAGACCCTACTTTCGGCGGTGTTAGTGCTTCTTTCGCCTTTTTGGGAGACTATATCATCGCAGAACCGGGAGCTATGATAGGTTTTGCGGGACCGAGAGTCATAAAACAAACAATCGGTGAAGATTTGCCTGAAGGCTTCCAAAGAGCCGAATTCCTACTCGAACACGGCCTTATCGATATGGTCGTAAAAAGAGACGAACTTAAAAAAACAATCTCCGATTTACTAAGATTTTCATTAAAGAGCGCATCTTAATGGCTCTTTATGCCCTTCTTGATTTCGATACTCTCAAAAAATACGATATAAGTATAAAAGACTTTTGTAAAACCGCAAAAGGCTTAAAAGCAAAAATCATCCAATACAGAGACAAAAACTCCTCTCTTGAAGAAAAAAAGCAACGACTTTTAGAAATAAGAAAATATTGGAAAAAGACTCTTATTATCAACGACATAATCGAGCTTTTACCATATTGCGACGGCATACACATCGGACAAGAAGACCTCGAAAATCTCTCTCAAAAATATAATCTCAGCAAATACGAAATAATAGAAAAATTAAGAACGGGCGAGCTATTAGAATGGAAAATAGAACATGGAACATGGATAATAAAGAATGAAAAAAATTTTCCATTATCCGTTGTCAATTATAAATTTATTGTCGGTCTCTCCACCCACAACAAAGAAGAAATATTAGAAGCGAACAAGCTTCCACTAAGCTATATAGGTTTAGGAGCCTACAGACCAACCTCCACAAAAGACACTTCCAATATTTTGGGGCAAAAAGTTATAGAGCTCATAAAATATTCTTATCATCCGGTTGCAGTTATCGGAGGCGTTAAAATTTATGATAAAATTCCGTCAAAATTTAAAGTTGTAGGAAGTGATATATGCAGATTAACGTCTTCTCGATCGAAAAAAAGGAAGATTTCAAAAAGGAAATTGAAGAGTTTATAAAAAAATCAAAACAATTCGCCAACGTCAAAAATATCACGCTTTACTCAAAAAACCTCGCAAAAACGAACAATCCTCAACAAGAGTATTCAAAAATCTTTGAAAAATATACCCAAAACGGCTTTAATATTATCCTAACTCCCGAAGGTAAACTTATAGACAGCTATGAATTTTCAAAGTTTTTTGAGCACTCTTTGGTTAATTTTTTTATTGCGGGGGCTTACGGATTTGATGAAGATTTTAAATCAAAGGGTGTGAATATTTCGCTCAGTCCCCTTACCATGAGCCATAAAATTGCCAAATTAGTGCTATTCGAACAAATTTACAGGGGGCTTAGCATAAAACACAATCATCCTTACCATAAATAAAAAGGAGAGAGAATGAGTATCAATATCAACCATTTTAAAGAAATTTTGCTTATGAGAAAAGCGGAGCTTGAAAAAATTTTATATAATATCTCAAACGAAATAAACGACATCAGCAAATGCGACATTAAAGACGACGGAGACTTCGCCGCTGCAAGTATGGATAGCGGTAGAGACTACCAAATTTATCTCAACCAAAAAAAAGAACTTGCCGAAATCGAAGAAGCATTAAAAAGAATCGAAGAAGGAACATACGGTATTTGCGAAATGTGCGACGAGCCTATCCAAGAAGAGAGGCTAAAAATCAAGCCGTACGCAAAATATTGTATAATATGTAGAGAAATTATTGAGAAAGAAGGCAAATGAAAAAGTACTTTATTTTCGGAATTATTTTTATTGCGCTTATTACGCTTTTCGTTTATATCGAAAACAATACGTTTACTACGTTTTCGTTATTAGGAGTTAATATCTCGCTCCCGAACGCCGTGTGGATTGCGGTATTTTTGGGAGTGTTTTTTCTTTTTTCTATTATTTTCTTGGGATTTATCAACCTAAAAGGCTCCCTTTTTCAAAAAAATATAAAAAAAGATACTCAAACCCTAATTAACAACATCAAAAACAAAATCCTTTTTATCGACCAAACCAAAGAGGTAAAAGTCCTTAAAAACATCAATCAATTCGTAAAAAACAACATAAACGGGCTTGAAATTCTGCCTAAAAAAATAGAAGGTTTCGAGTTTTTGGAAGATATAGAAAAACTAAAAAACGGCGAAACGATAGAAATCAGCAAATACAAACTAAAACCAGAAAACCCGTGGTTTATTCTAAACGTAAAAAACAGACTTAAAAAAGAACCTAACTACGCAAGAGAAGTGCTTAAAAAATTCAAAAACGAAGAGCTTAAAAAAGAAGCCTTTTACATCTACGCCCAAAAAGCTCCGGTATATGAGATTTTGAAATATCCTTACGATATTACTTTTGATATCGTAAAATCTCATATTAACGAAGAAGGTTTTGAAAAATTACTTGAAAAAGCGAAACTCTCTCCAAAAGAAGAAATAGAAATAGCAAAAGAACTATACGGGAAAAAAGACCCCGATAGCGAGCTTGAGACTATCAAACCTCTAAAATGGGGATACGCTTATATGGCTATAAAATATTCGCATTTTGATCTTGCAAGACAAATAGTAGAAGAAAACAACCTGAAATTTTTCGAATATTACCTCAACCTACCTCAAAAAGACGATATCGATGAGTACATCGACTCACAAATCTGCTAAATATTTCTTAGCTCCCCTTGCGGGATATACCGACCTACCTTTTAGAAGTGTTGTAAAAAAATTCGGCTGCGATATGACGTTTAGCGAAATGATAAACGTCAACGCAATCGCTTACAACAACGAAAAAACGAAAAAAATGATGCAAAAATCTCCTCTTGAAACCCCTTATTTCATTCAAGTAGCCGCAAATAACGTCGAAAACGCTATAAAAGCCGTAGAAATCATAAACGAAATGGAAGAAGTCGACGGAATAGATATAAATTTGGGCTGTCCCGTAAATAAAGCCAGAAGAAGCGGATTTGGAGGAGTGCTTCTTAAAGACGAAAACAAAGAAAAACTAAAAGAGATAGTAAGTGCTATCGTAAAAACCTCAAAAAAACCCGTAAGCGCCAAAATGAGACTCGGATTTGACGAGATAGTCGCCGTAGATAGAGCTAAAATGCTTGAAGATTTGGGAATAGAGTTTCTAACCGTACACGGAAGAACGGTCAAACAGATGTATAAAGGTCAAGCAAACTACGAAGAGATAAAAAAAGTAGTAGAAGCCGTAAATATTCCCGTAATCGCAAACGGAGACATTACCGACTACGAAAAAGCGAAATTCGTTCTTGAATATACCGGAGCCGTAGGAGTTGCTATCGGTAGAGGAGCTATCGGAAAACCTTGGATTTTTCTTGAAATGAAACAACAAGGAGATATCACTCCACAGCAGAAAAAAGAGGTGATTTTGGAACATTTCGACCAGATGATATATTGGTACGGCGAATACGGAGTGATTTTGTTTAGAAAACACGCTCACGCCTACTCAAAAGGAATTGCAAAAGCCTCAGAATTCAGAAGCAAAATAAACGAAGTAAAAGACGCCAAAACAGCCAGAGAACTTATTGAGGAGTATTTTTAGTGTTTAACGGACTGATAAGAGAAACGGCGAAAATTAAAAGTTTTAGCAACAATAAACTGAGAGTTATTGCAAAATATAAACCTCAAATCGGGGATAGCATAGCAATAAACGGGGTTTGTTTGACGGCTACGAAAATATATCCCGACGGGTTTGAGGTGGAGTTATCTCCCGAGACTCAAAAAATAGTACCTCTTGAGAATTATCAAGCCGGAAAATACGTACATATCGAACCTGCTTTGAGATTCGGGGATAGGATTGACGGACATTTGATTCAAGGACACGTCGATGCTATCGGAGAGATACTTGAAATCAAAAAAACACAAAATTCATACGACGTAATTATAAAAACGGACCCCAAAATTATGAAATATATCGCTCCAAAAGGCAGTATTGCAATTGACGGGGTGAGTCTTACGATAAACGAGGTATTTAGCGACAGATTTCGTCTGACTATTATCCCTCATACGTTTGAAAATACGCTTTTTAAATACTACAAAATCCACCAAAAAGTAAATATCGAAACGGATATGTTTGCAAGATACATCTATCATATGCTAAAAAAATCCCCCGAAGATATAAACGAAAAAATTTTAGCTTGGTGGTGATTATTTAAGGTTTTTCAAAAATTGTTTGGCTTCATCCAAATCGAAAAGAGGTATCAATTCTCCGTTTTTTACGTAATACCACTCTCTTT
This sequence comes from Caminibacter pacificus, assembly GCF_003752135.1. NCBI lineage: Bacteria > Pseudomonadati > Campylobacterota > Epsilonproteobacteria > Nautiliales > Nautiliaceae > Caminibacter > Caminibacter pacificus. The sequence goes on along the minus strand of NZ_RJVK01000005.1, from coordinate 62,303 downwards.
TATCCACTTTTTTACCGGTTGTTAGCCTCGCTTCTATTACGTCGTTTTCGAAAATCTCTATATCCCAATCTTCTTTGTAGGATTTGCCTTTTTTGCACCACTCTTTGCCGTTTGATGCGTAAAATTCCCTCTCTATTTCATCTCCTACCAAAAAAAGCTTCGCTACATAAGCAGGACCGAATTTGGGAGTAAAACAATCATCGGTTTTAAAGTGTATCCATTTGCCTTCTCTTCTTTTTAGAAGTTCGGCTTTTGCTTTTTCTATAAGCTCGTGAAGCTCTTCAACGCTAAATTTACTCAAATCCATTGTGCCTCTTTTTTTTGGAATTATACACAATTAAGCAAACTTTAAGAAATTTAATGTTTTAACCTTTTTTTAACTTATGTGATTTATACTTATATGTCTAAACTAAACTTTTAAGGAGTGGAAATGAAAAAATTAGCATTGGCAACAGCACTTAGTGCGTTTTTGTTTGCGGCGAATATTCACCTAAACGTAGATAAAACGCCTATTAAAAGAGTGGCGCCGAATCAAAACGGGCTTGTAATGTCTTTTGCGCCTATAGTGCAAAAAGTAATTCCAAGCGTAGTAAATATCTCGACCGAAAAAGTGGTTGAGACAAGAATTCCGGAACAATTCAGAAGATTTTTCGAAGACCCGTTTTTAAGAAGATTTTTCGGACCTTTCGGAAATATTCCTAATCAACCGCAAAAAAGAAAAGAGTTTGCCCTCGGAAGCGGTGTTATTATCTCTAAAAACGGATATATCGTAACAAACTATCACGTAATCAGCGGTGCTACCAAAATCATCGTCAAAACACACGACGGAAAAAAATACAAAGCCAAACTCATCGGTAGCGACCCTAAAACAGACCTTGCGGTAATCAAAATCGACGCAAAAAACCTACATCCTATCACTTTTGCGGATTCAAGCAAGGTAAAAGTCGGAGATATGGTACTTGCGATAGGAAATCCTTTCGGACTTAGCGAAAGCGTAACGCACGGAATAGTTAGTGCGCTAAATAGAAACTCAATCGGTCTAAACGCATACGAAAATTACATCCAAACGGACGCTGCAATCAATCCCGGAAATAGCGGCGGCGCACTTGTGGATTTAAAAGGAAGACTTATCGGTATCAATTCCGCAATTATCAGCAGAAGCGGCGGAAACAACGGTATCGGATTTGCTATTCCGAGTAATATGGTTAAATTCGTAGCGGTATCTTTGATTACAAAAGGAAAAGTGGTTAGAGGATATTTGGGAGTATTAATAAGCAATATCGATTCAAGCAAAGCAAAACTATACGGAATCGGATACGGAGTACTCATAAATAAAGTAGAACCTAACAGCGCGGCGGCAAAAGCCGGACTCAAACCGGGAGACATCATCGTAGCGGTTGACGGCGAAAAAGTAACAAACGCCGGAGAACTTAGAAACAAAATCGCATTTAAAGGTGCTGGAGCGAAAGTAAAACTAAGAGTATATAGAAACGGAAAATTCATCACAATCGAAGCGACTCTAAAAGCTCTAAAAACAAAACAAGAGACAATCCAAAACGTTAAATTACTCAAAGGATTAACTCTAAAAGAAGAAAAAAATAGCGTTGTCATCGAAAAAGTGGACCCTAACAGCTACGCAGCTATGATGGGACTACAAAAAGGTGACAAAATCGTAAGAGTAAAAACAATCAAAACAGGAAAATGGGTAAAAGTCACATCAATAGACGAGCTCAAAAATCTACTAAAAGGGCTTGATAGAGGCGATGCTCTAATCGAAGTGGAGAGAAAAAATCAACTCTTTATCGTTCAACTTTAATTCTCTCCTCTTTTTTATTTTGCAAAAATATCTCTCAGACACCTATTTTTAAAAAGAAAAAAAGGAGAAGATTAAACGTCGAAATCTCCTCCGAAATCACCGAAATCGTCAAATCCGCTATCAAAATCGTTATCTGCCAAATCTTCTTCGTAGCTTTCAAAATAGTCGCTATTCATTATATCGTCACTCGCAACTTCATCCGAAAGCTCGTCCACTTTCGTATCAAGCTCATCAAGTTTGGAATCTATTTCGTCAAGCTTAGAGTCTATTTCGCTAAGTTCGTTATCCAAAACGTTATTAATTTCTTGCTCATCCAAACCGATATCGTGTCCGAACTGCGCAGGTGATACCGAATGGTTAAAAAGCAGATTATAAAGCCCCATTCCGGCCATCGCTCCCGCCATAGAGCCTAAAAAGCTACTTCCAAAGCCGCTTCCAAAACTCCCTGAAGTCGAATTCTGAGGCTGGTTTTGTTGAGGTTGAGCCGCTTTCAAATCTTGGCTTGAGAACTTTTTTTCGCCTTCTCCCAATTTTTCTTCTATTTTAGCGACTCTTTTGTCAAGCTCGTCCACTTTTTGAACGAGTTTTTCAAGCACCATTCCCATTTTTTTAAGTGTATTTTCCATACTTTGCATATCCATTTTCCTCTCCTTAAAAGTTTTTTAACCTACTTTATTATAGCAAATTATTTAGTGGGTTTTGTTAAATTTTCTTCAGTAGTATCGGTATCAGTTGCGTTAGTATCAGGAGCTATCAAAGCTTTATTTGTCACGGCATAAAAGTATGTAGGATTTAGCGTATCGTAAAAGAGTTTTATTTTTGCTTCTTGGTATAGTTTTTTCTCTTTTATTTCCGTAATTTTCCCAACCAATGCACCTTTATAAAAGATATTGTCAAGTCCGCTTGTTATTACCAAATCTCCGACTTTTATAGGTTTGAATTTCGGGATATATTTGATTATGTTTTCTTTTCCGTAAAAAATACCCGGAATTTCGTTTTTTCCGATATAAACGGCATATGAAGTTTTAGGGTTTGAATTTAAAAGAGCCACTCCGTAATTACCGACTCTTTTTACTATCATTCCGGCAGCGAAATTATTATAAACAAGCCCTATCGGATGAGGTACGGGCTTATCAAACGTAACATATACGGAAGTGAAATCGGGAAGTTTTACGTATGAAACCGCTTGAGTAAATTCAAGCCCCGGTTTTCGGATGAATTTGAATTTTTTTAAATCTTTGCAAGTATAAAATATCGCATTTAGTCTGCTAAGTTCAAATGAGAGTTTTTTGTTTTTTTCTTCAAGTTCTTTAATTAGTTTTTTGTTGTTTGAAATTGCGTTTAGTTCGTCGTTTATGTTTTTTTTGAGGTTTAAAAAAGTCTCTTTTATCACGTTAAATGCAATAATGACGTTTTTCTTTACAAACGGAATTTGAAAAAACAAAATAAGAAGAACGGAAAAAAGAAAGATGTAGCGTTTATTCATCTATACTTGCTAAAAGCTCTATTTGGTCGAGCGCTTTTCCGGTCCCTTTGGCTACCGCCAAAAGAGGCTCTTCGGCAATATACACAGGCAGTGACACAAGGTCGCTTAAGTATTTATCAAGCCCTCTTAAAAGAGCTCCTCCACCCGTTAAAACGATTCCGTTTTCAACGATATCTCCCGCCAAATCAGCAGGTGTCTCTTCAAGTACTTGTTTTACAGCCTCGCCTATCTCTTTTACAGGCTCTTTTAACGCTTCTCTAACATCCTCGCTCGTTACGGTGATAGTCTCAAGAAGTCCTGAGATTCTGTTTTTACCTTTTACAAGCATTTTCAATTCTTTATCAAGCTTAACGGCACTTCCGATTTCTATTTTTATCTCTTCGGCAGTTCTCTCACCGATTACGAGATTGTATTTTTTATTTACGTAATCCACTATACTTCTATCGAATTTATCCCCAGCTACTCTTATCGATTTACTCACGACAAGCCCGCCAAGAGAAATAACCCCGATTTCGGTCGTACCTCCACCGATATCGATAACCATACTACCTTGAGGGTCTTTTACCAGAAGTCCGGCTCCTATCGCCGCTGCCATAGGCTCTTCTATAAGATAAACTTCTCTTGCCCCCGCACTCATAGCCGATTCTTTTACGGCTTTTCTCTCTACTTGAGTGAGTCCGTACGGCACGCAAATTACGATTCTCGGTCTGATTAAAGTTTTTCTATTATGCACTTTTTGAATGAAATATCTTATCATCTCTTCGGTTACGCTAAAATCGGCGATAACCCCGTTTTTCATCGGACGAATCGCTACGATGTCTTTTGGTGTTTTTCCGATCATATCTTTTGCTTCTTTACCAACCGCCAACACTTTTTTTCTATGTTTTCCTTCTTTAATAGCCACCACGCTTGGCTCGTTTATTACGATTCCTTTTCCTTTTACGCTAACAAGCGTATTTGCGGTCCCAAGGTCGATAGCCAAGTCGTTACTAAACATACCGAGTATTTTATTTAGCATTCTCTTCCTTTTTAATCAAAATAGGCTCAGCTTTATTTTCGATAACATCTCTTGTAATTACAACTTTGTAGCCTTTATATTCAGGCAGATTAAACATAATATCAACCATCGCTTCTTCCAAAATCGCTCTAAGTCCTCTTGCACCCGTTCCTCTTTTGATAGCTTTATCGGCAATAGCTTCAAGAGCGTCTCTTTCAAACTCAAGCTCAACTCCGTCAAGCGCAAAAAGAGCTTGGTATTGTTTGATTAACGCATCTTTCGGTTCCGTTAAAACTCTTATCAAATCGTCTCTATCAAGCTCTTTTAAAGTGGCAATAACCGGAAGTCTTCCCACAAGCTCAGGGATAAGTCCGTATTTTACAAGGTCTTCAGGTTCTACGAGTGAGAAAATATCGTCTTTTGAGAGTTTTTCTTTCGTTTTACCCAAAAATCCGACGGTCGCACCCTCAAGTCTTCTTTGGATAATCTCTTCAAGTCCCTCAAAAGCACCGCCGCAGATAAAAAGAATATTGGTCGTATCTATTTGAATAAACTCTTGGTGAGGATGTTTTCTTCCGCCTTGAGGCGGTACGTTTACGATAGAACCCTCGATAATTTTCAAAAGAGCTTGTTGCACTCCCTCACCGCTTACGTCTCTTGTAATGGAAGGATTTTCACTTTTTCTTGCGATTTTATCTATTTCATCGATAAATACGATACCCGTTTCGGCTCTTTTAATATCTCCGTCAGCCGCTTGGATAAGCTTCAAAAGTACGTTTTCGACGTCTTCTCCTACATATCCGGCTTCTGTTAGAGATGTAGCGTCCGCTATCGCAAGAGGTACGTCAAGCATTTTAGCAAGCGTTCTTGCTATAAGCGTTTTACCGCTACCTGTCGGTCCTATCATTAAGATATTCGATTTTTGAATCTCAACGTCTTGAGTGTCCCCGAAAAGAATTCTTTTATAATGGTTATAAACGGCAACCGAAATAATTTTTTTCGCTCTTTCTTGTCCTATTACGTATTCGTCAAGATGAGCTTTTATCTCTTTTGGAGTCAATAGTTTAATCTCTCCGGTATGTTTTTTTTGTTTTTTAACGGCGCCCATAATAATATCGTACGCATGAAGCACACAATTTTTACAAATAAACGCTTTATTATCCGGCGCGGCTAAAAGCGGATTGTCTTCGGTTTCCACACTGCCGCAAAAACTACACTTTTCTATCATATGGTATTCCCCTTTTCGAATTTAATACGAACTCTGCCAAATGTCTGACATACTGATTTTCGCTTTTCATAAGCTCCTCGGCCACCTCTTTAATAGGCTTTCCGCTCTCAAAAAGCGCTTTATAAGCTCTTTTTATTTCGTCTATATCGCTTCTATCTTGAAATCTTCTCCTAAGCCCCGTAAAATTAAGACCTCTGAGTTTTGCTCTGTTTCCTTCGGCGATAGTATAAGGAGGAATATCCTGAGCTACCGCGCTGGCTCCTCCTATCATTGCGTGTTCTCCTATTTTTACGAACTGATGAATAGGTGTCATTCCGCCTATTACGACATAATCTTCAAGCACCACGTGCCCCGCAAGTGTCGCAGCGTTTGCCAAAATACAATTGTTTCCGATAATTACGTCGTGAGCTACGTGAACGTATCCCATTAAAAGATTGTTATCTCCTATTTTAGTAACTCCGCCGCCACCTTCGGTACCCGGATTTATAAGAGTGAATTCTCTGATTTTATTGTTGTTTCCGATAATCAGTTCGGTTTTTTCCCCGTGATATTTCAAATCCTGAGGTTCGCTTCCAAGCACCGCATGGGAATAGATATGGTTATTGTCTCCTATCGTAGTATAACCCGTAATAACCGCATACGGCTCGATAATATTATTGTCTCCTATTACAACGTTTTCGTCGATTATTGCACCTTCGCCTATTTTGCAGTTTTTACCTATTTTTCCTTTAATAATCGCTTTCATGTTTATACCTTTGTTAATTTCCCCCTGCTCTCCCTATTTATCCATAATCATAGCTTTTAGCTCGGCTTCGCTTACAAGCTCGCCGTCAACATACGCTTCACCTTTTAAATGCCAGATTTTACCTCTGTGTTTGATAGTCGATACTTTATATACGAGTTTATCTCCCGGAAGTACCGGCTTTCTGAATTTCGCTTTGTCGATACTCATAAAATATACGACTTTTTCGCTTAATTCGTCTTTATCCATTACCGTAAAAGGCAAAATCGCTCCAGTTTGAGCCATCCCTTCGATTATCAATACTCCCGGATATATCGGATGTCCGGGAAAATGTCCTTGAAATACGCTATTAGTAATCGAAATATTCAAATACCCTTCAACGTATTCGCCATTTTTTACATCAGTAATTCTATCCACTAATAAAAACGGATATCTATGAGGAAGCATTTCTTGAATCTGATTGATATCGAAAACCATATGAACCCTTTTTTTATTAAAATTCTATCAAAATTTCTTTATTGTCAGAGTAGATTTTGGAATTTATATCGATATCGTATCTCACTTCCTCAAATTCGTCCAAAACTATTATCGGACTGAGATTAAATTCCGTTTCGGTTATATTTTTTCTAACTTCAAGTTCTTCTTGAATAGTTATAGGTTTTTTATAAATTTCTGAAACATTATCGTATCTTTTATTTAAAATTTCGTTAATTTTGGAAACTTTTACAAAAATTACCTGAGCTCTGTTGGCATATCCTATGCCGTTTTTTTCAAACTCTATTCGGACTCTTTGGGGTCTATCAAGATACGAATAAAAAAGCACATAATTTGCAATGACCTTTTTTTTAACCTCAACTTTAGCACTCAAAAGTCTATAATTTAAAAAATTCTCTTTTATAATCTTATATTTTTTCCCTTTATCTTCAAGTTCGATTCTCTTTTCGTAAATTTCGAGTTTTTCTTCTATACTGCTCGGAAGTATTTGAAAAGGCCAAGGCGAAATAAGCTCGTCGATAATCTCCTGATGTGATTTTTGCTGCCATATTCCGTAAATACACCCGCAATAATCCTGCCTATACATCTGATTTTCTCTGGCGTATTGCTGCTGGGCTTGAGTACCGCCTTTTTTGCGAAAATCAACGTTTATAAAATCAACTCCGTATTTTCTTTTTACCACTTTGCCTATAGCTTCGAGCTGTTCGTGAGATTTCATAGGAGACATAAGAAGTGAAGTAGTCACTTTATTATCACCCTTTTCTTTTGCGAATCTCGCAGCTTCTTCCAAAGACAAATCAAAACAGACACTACACCTGCTACCCTTTTCGGGCTCGTTTTCCAAGCCTTTGGTCTTTTGATACCAGGTCAAATAATCATACTCTCCCTCAACATACTCAATTCCCAATTTTTCGCAAATTCTTTTGGTATCGAGACTTCTTAGTTTAAATTCGCTGTAAGGGTGAATATTGGGGTCGTAAAAATAGCCTACAATCTCTTCATTAGGATACTCTTCTTTTAATCTTTTCAAAAAATACCCGGCATCGACACTACAACAAAGATGAGCAATCATTTTCGGCCTTTAAGAGTGTAAGTTTGAAGAATAATAGCAGAAAAAGAGGAGATTAGCTAACCTCCGGACAGCTTATTTCTACGTAAATCAAAAACGTATCACCCTCTTCGTTTACTACGAATCTGTGTTTTTTACAAAATTTTCCGTTCATATAGTTTGCAAGTTTTAGAGCTTCAAGCTCCGCTTCTTCTTTTGTTTGGAAAGTTTTCGGAAATTCCATCTCCGCTCTTTTTACGCATCCGCATCTTTTTTCTATATCCACTTTATACATATTTGCTCCTTTTAAGATAAAATTTGTCCGAAATATATCAAATTTTTTTGCAAATTACAATTTTTTTGATATATTAAGCCAAAAAAAAGGAAACCCATGAGTATCAAAAACGAAATGACGGCGCTTGTCGGCGGATGTACGAGCGAGGGTACCAAAATATTAGTACCACAAAATCTAAAAGACGAATTTAAAAAAATAACGATTACTACTTTTGATATCCACACGCAAGACGACTCAAACGGATATGATTTGATAATAGAAGAAACACCCGGGGATTTAATCAAAGGATATGAAAAACTAAACGACAAAGGTATCTATATCACAACTCCTAAAAGTTTGACGGATAGGGATTTGTTCGCGTCTCTTAGCAAACTTTATTGGATAGTGCTTCCTTTTTATTACCTTGACGAAAACCTAAACGCAAAACCTCTTGTTTTCGCAAGCAAAAAATTCCACCCGACAGCGGATATCATAAGACACAGAAGCGATTTCGTGGAAAATACGAAATATTACACAACGGACGTTCATATCGCTGCTTTCACTCTTCCGAAATATATTTTCGAACAAATCAAAGACGTAATAAAACTATAAATGAATACTAAATTTTCAAACGCAATAGTCCTCACGGGCGGCATAGGCACGGGCAAAAGCACCGTGGCCTCTTTTTTAAAAATGTACGGCTACAAAATAATAGACGCGGACGAAATAAGCCGTAAAGTTTTCGAAGAAAAAAAAGAGACGATAAAAGAGATTTTCGGCACAACGGATAGAAAAGAGCTAAGAAAAATAGTCTTTAACGACAAAGAAAAACTAAAAACATTAGAAAATCTTATCTTACCGGAAGTGAGAGACAGAGTGCTTGAGATGGCAAAAAAATACGAAAAAGACGGAGTCGCCTATTTTGTGGATTTGCCTCTTTTTTTCGAAAAACAAAACTATCCCGAATTTGACAAAGTTTTAGTCGTATATGCTCCAAAAGAGCTTCAAATCAAAAGAGTAGTCCAAAGAGACAATGTCAGCGAAGAAGACGCAATAGCCGTTTTAAACAATCAAACGGATATAGAAATAAAAAAACAAAAAGCCGATTTCGTTATTGATAATTCAAAAGATTTGAAACATCTTCAAAAAGAAATCGAAGAGTTTATTAAAAAAATATAAGTTTTTGTTATAATTAACCAAAAAAGGAGGGGAAAATGAAAAAAACAATCCCTGTAAAATCAATACCGCTTGCAAATACAAAAGAAGGTATCATCTCAATCTCTCACATCGAAGAGCCTTACGGCGAAGGTAGCAAGCCGGTAGTTAGTATCGGAATTTCACTTGACGGAGACGAAAGCAAACCGGATTGGAAAGCACATATTCCTTATGAAAACATAGACGACGTAATTGCCGCTTTACAAGAAGCAAAAGAGAAATTCGGAAATTAATTTTTCTTTATTTTCGTAAAGAAAAATCCGCTGTAAGCGTCTTTTGGGAGGATTCTTATACATTTTTTGACTTCGGGATTATACTCTTTATCTTCCCATTTTGTCATTCCCTCTTGAATATTGTCTATTGGCAAATCTACTTTAACAACCTCGGCGTTATCGTATCTGTTTAATAAAAAGTCGATAACTTCTTCGTTTTCTTCGGGAGAAAACGTACAAGTGGCGTATATCATCTCGCCTCCGGGTTTTAAACACTCAAACGCCGAAATAATAAGCTCTTTTTGGAGTTTTGAAAATCTTCTTACTCTTTTTAAGTTCCACCATGTAATCCCTTCGTCCAAATCTATATGAGCTTCGCTGCTACAAGGCGCGTCCAAAAACACCTTATCAAAAATAGGACCCGTCGCTTTATAGACGAATCTTCCGTCTTTGTTGTATGTTTGGATATTTTTTGCGCCGTGTTCTTTAAAGTTTCTTTTCATTCTGAAAAATCTCTTTTTATCGGGCTCTACGGCGCTGACTTTACTTGCTTTTTCGCTAAAAATCAAACTTTTCCCACCCGGTGCCGCTGCCAAGTCCAATACCCAGTCATTTTCGTCGATATCAAGAGAGTTTGCGGCTATTATCGAAGAGAGGTTTTGGATATAGATTTTATTTGAAGTGTAAGGTTTTGATTTTGTCACCTTTTTTCTATCCTCGATAGGCAGCGTATATACGTAATCGCTCCACTCAACCTTTTTAGGATTATACCCCTCTTCTCTTAGCTCATCAATCGCCTCCAAATCCGCTTTGTGTCTGTTTATACGAAATGAAAACTCTTTTTTTTCTTTTAATCCGTCGATTATTTTTGGATTTATCTTTTCGATTCTCTCAAAAAACACCTTCTCCATCAAATAACCCTTTCGTATTCGTCAAATCCGAGTTTCCACACCTTAACCCCGCAAAATCTCTCTCCCTCCGGACATACAGGTCTGATTCCCTGAGCGTATCTTATGCTGCACGGCGGCAGGAATTTATCCGCAGCTTTTACACCGGCTTTTTTTAGCTGTTTTACCTGCTCGTATACGATATCGAAAATCTCCTCTTGAGCGTTATAACATAGCCTCATTTGAGCTTTATGCGCAAACTCGTTAAAATCGTCATGTTCTACAATCTCGATATTGTGAGCGTTGAGTAACGCGTAAGCGGCTTCACCGAATCCCAAAACGTCTCTTTCTTTTTCGAAAAACTCATACGACTCTTCCACTGCCCTTTTATAAATTTCAAGACTCTCGCCTTGAATGATAGGCGGAATATAATAGTCTCTTTTGTAGATATCTTCGAGTTTGGGACGTACGGCGGGAGAGCGTCTGTGGCGCTGATTTTGAGCGTCGGCACTTAGTGAGAGCTTGATATAAGAATTAAAACCGCCAAGAATCGATTCGTCCAAAAGCATACTGCTAAGCCTCATAACTCCGGCAAAATTTTCGTTTAGCTCGAAATCGTAATCTACGATATCAAAAACTTTTACTCTCTCATCGCCAATATTTTTGGCTTTTTTGATTTTTTCAATATCGATTTTCGGAAAAACTACTTTTTCGTTTTTTGCAAAATCAATCAAAGGCGCTAAGTTTTCATCTATTCTTAACATCTCGATTTCAAGTTTTTTTGCAAACTCTTTTGCTTCTTCGTTGGCTTCAGGCATAACTTTTGCGGCTGTTATGTATCTAAGTGCCGTAATTACGTTTATCGTATGATAAAGGTGTGCGTTCATACCTTGGGGCAGCAGGTATCTCGCAAATTCCTGAGCTCTTTTTTTAGCCTCTTTTTTCTTGAATTTAGGAAGTACTTTTTCTATTTCGGGAGTCAGTTTTTCAATAAGCTCTTCATAATAAAAAAACATCTTTTCATAGTATTTTTTCCACTTTTCTTTGTCGGCATTTTTAGGATATGTGAAGTTTTCTATTTTCATTTTCGCATATCTTTGGCTTACCTGCTCGGAATTGTAAAACGGATGAGAGTGAAGCATTCTCCAAATCAAAAGCCTACTCATCCCTTCAATCAAAATAGTAAAATGATAATGCATAAGAGTCGTGTGATGTCCGGCTTTGAATATAGAATCTAAAAGCTCATTTTTCTTATCCCACTTTGCAGCATCTTCCGGAGTTACGATATGTTTTCCGAAATAACAGCTCCTCGCACTTCCTACCGCAATATCCGTTGGTTTGTAGTTTAAATCAAGTATTTTTATATTCATCAGCGCCCTTTAAATTCGAAAAATTTATTATTGACAAAAATCAAAAATTTCCCGTCTTTTTTATAAATTTTGAATATTTTAACATTTTTTGCGAATTTATCTATAGTACCGACATTTTCTTTGAAATTATCAACACTCTCAGCTCTTATCAAAGCACCTTTATATACCACCCATTTTACGTAGGGTTTCGGGATTTTATATAACGAATTAAAAGTTCTAAGCGTTATGGTATCGATTTTGGGGTTTGCGGTTTTTGAGACGTTTATTTCATCGGCGTTTATTATGTCGTAATAGAGAGTTTTTATAAGATAGTCGCTTTTGTCTTCTTTTTTGCTTTGCAAAATAGACTCGGTTCTTTTTAGAGAAGTTAAGATATTGCTCATAGCCACAAACACAAAAGCCAAAAGAAGAGTGGATATCAAAACTTCAAGTAACGTAAAGGATTTTCTCATTTTACCTCCACTCCGAACACTTCGGCTCTGTTTTCCTTATCAAAAGATACGAGTCTGTTTATTTGGATGTTTTTATTTTCGATTTGGGTTTTTAAGTCGATTCTTTTTTCGAAATTTATCTTTTTTCTTTTTAAAATATCAAGCGTAAAATCGTCCGTAATATTAAAATCTCTCACCACCTCATCAAGTCTTCCGCCTCTTTTTTCGCAAAAAACAAGAGACGAATCGAGCAAAAAATCGTTTCTTTTTTTAAATTTTTCATACAAACTAAAAGAATCGGAACTCAAATTCAAAAAAACAGCCGCCGCAAAAAACAAAATCATCACGGATATAAGCACCTCAATAAGTGTAAAAGCTCTCATTTTAACGCCTCGTTTAGAGAATTCATATAATCTTTAGCGTCTTTTAAAGAAGAAAATTCCCTAACCCAAAGAGGTTTGAAAAAATAGACTTTTTTCTCTTTTACTATCAAAGAATCTCCTACTCCGTTTTTCATTTTATAAACGAAAAGATGATTTTTAAATTTCAAAGGATTGAAATTGTTATCGTAAGTTTGAAATTCGGAGTATCTGAAGTTTATTTTCTTTTTTTTGCCGTTTTTTATTATATAAACCGAATTTTTATCAATATAAAGCTCTCCGCCTGGGTATAAAAGAGCCCTTATGTCTTTGAAAGTATAAGTTTTCGAGTAACTCGGAAGTTTTATCACCAAAAAAGAGACAAGAGAGATTAAAAAGATTACTAAAATAAGCTCGATTAAAGTAAAAGCTCTTTTTATTGCTGACACTCTGAGAGTCTTATATCTTTATTCTCGCCGCTGCCGCCCTCTTTTCCGTCGGCACCAAGAGATATGATATCTATTTTTCCTCCGTTATTTACGTAAATATACGGATGTCCCCACGGGTCGCGCGGTAGTTTGTTTGAATTTAAAAATCCTCCTTCGGGATAGTTTTTATATTTTTGGGGATTCGGATTTTGAATGAGAGCTTTTAGGCCTTCTTGAGTCGTAGGATAGGTACCTTCTTGAATTTTAAAACTATCAAGCGCGTTTTTTAGATTTTTCATCTGAACGCATACCAATTTCTCTTTTGCCTGCTCGCCTTGTCCGATGATATTAGGTATCACAAGTCCGGCAATTAATCCTAAAATAATTATAACAATCATAAGCTCAATTAAACTGAAAGCCTTTTTCATCTTTGACCTTTTTGTATAATTTTATCAAAAAAGGTATTTATGAGAAAATCAATAGCTCTTTTTTTAACACTTATATTTTTAACGGCCGCTTTTGTAATTATCGGTATGATAATAAAAAACTACCAAAAAATAACCTCAAAAGATTACACTTTTATCTCTCAAAACAGCGTAATAATTAGCGATACTCTAAATACCTTGAAAAATTTGGATATCAACTCATCCGAAGATTTAAATAAAATCTTGGGAGAATTTCCTATAACTTCAAAAAACGGCGAATTTAGAGGTGTTATTTCCATATCGGCTATTTCTACGATAAACATCAACGACTATTACAAAAACAAAAAAATAGACAAAAACATAGATAAATTAATCGATTTTTTGGCTTTAAAATACGATATTAAAGACCCTATTTATTTAAAAGATTTGATTTTGGATACGATAGATAAAGATAAAATCGAAAGAAGCGCATACAGCGAAATAATAAACGAAAATCCTTTTTTTCAAAACGGAAAAATTTACACCAAAAAACAATTTTCAGAACTACTAAACTACTATCAAAAACAGACCCTTGATAAAAATGTAAAAAAAGTACCTTGGAAAAAATACTTTAATTTCTATATTTCGCAACTTTATAATCCGCAAAAGGATATAATTACTCTCAATGAAAAAAACGAAACCGATTTTAATATAATATCTTTTGAGAAAGCAAAAAATTTCTACGTCGAAATAGGAATAGATTATGCTTATCATTCCAAACAAAAGATAAATATAATTTACGATATAAAAAATAAAAAGGTTTTAAGAGTTGAGGTCGATCCTATATACTAAATTTTTCAAAGAAGAGATAAAAGAACCCGTAAATGTTATCCTCTCGCCCGAATTTTATTGGATAAAAAAAATAGATATTCCGATAAAATCCCTAAAAGACGCCAAAAAAATAGCAAAAACCCAATTCAAACTCGACGAAAAAAAATATATCTTCGATGCGATAGAGCTAAACGGAAAATTTTACGCACTCGCTTTTGAAAAAGACCTCAAATTAAATATCCCTCAAAAATTCATAAATTCGATAAGAATAGCACAAGTGGAATTTTTTGATTATGAGTGCGTAAAAATAGACCAAAACCATTCGATTAGAAAAATTGACGATTTGCTTTTTTGTTTTCCTCAAAGCGGAAATTGCAAAAGTGCGGAAGAAATTCTAAAAGAAATAAAACTCTCAAACAAAAAATTTAATCTCATAAACCGCCTCGAAATAGACAAATCGATACTGATATCTTCGGTTTTGATATTTATACTTTTAAATTCGGCTATTATTTTAAAAATCTTTTCGCTAAAAAAAGAGCTAACCTCCATACAAAACCAAAAAGATAAAATTTTAAGCGAATACAAATTACCAAAAACATCTTTTGAGCTAAATTCAATTCTTCAAAACCTAAAAACCGAATATCAAAAACAGGTAAAAATAAAAAAAGATTTGGAATTCGTAACAAAAACACCTCTTAATAAAGGGGATTTTTTCAAAAAACTATCGTTTGATAAAACGTATGAAGTGGTAATCAAAACTTCGAAAAATTTAGACGGTTACTTTAAAAAAAGATTTGAGATTTTAAATTCCTCATACCAAAACGGAATTTATAAAGCGAGTATGAAATGAATAAAAGAGTAGTGATTTTACTTGGGATTTTGGCGGTTTTGATAACAGCTTTTTTATTTAAAGAGTACCTAAAAACCCTAAACCAACTAAAAGAAGAATACCAATATTCGACAAAAATCATAAAAACAGCAAAAGAGATAGAGTATCTAAAAACAAGATTCAAACCTATAATCCCGAGATACTGCAAAGCAAATCAAAACGACGGAAAAATAACCCTAACGTGCGATAACCTAAATTCTTATAAACTTAGAGAAATAAATAGAGTACTTAAAAATTCCAAAATCATCTCACTAAACATAGAAAAAAACAAAACCCTAAAAGCGGTTTTGGAGATTGAAAAATGAAAAAGATTTTAATTTTTCTTTTGGGGTTTTATATCGGGGCTGTAATTTTTATGCCTAAAAAAGCCATTTTTTATAAAATCCAGGAATTAATCCCGCAAATAAATATTGAGGCTCAAACAAAACAAACCCCGATTTCTCTAAATTTACAAAACGTAAAGATTTTTTATGCCTCAATAGATTCGGCCGATATAAAAAAAGTGAAAATTTTTCCTTTTATTTTATACAACCAAGCCGACATTTACGACTTAAACGTAAAATCGATAAATTTAACTCTTAAAAACATAAAAATAATTTTTACTCCGTTTTATCCTATAAAAGCTTTTATTTTCGGAGACAACTTAAACGGTTTTATAAATTTAAAAGAGAGAAAAATCCATATAACCTTTAAAAATCCTCCTTCATCAATCAGAGGATTTCTCAAAAAAACTGAAAAAGGATATGTTTTAGATGAGCGCTATTAAAAATATTTTATTATTCGTTTTAGGTCTTGTCGGTGCTCTTTTTTTATGGAGTGTAGTTGAGATATTTTTGCCTCACGCTCCTAAAATTTTCGTAAATATAAAAAAAGAGTTTTTATATTTCGATATAGACTTAAGAAGAATATTTTCAAAAACAAAACCTCAAATAGTAACAAATAGATACGATACTTTGCAAAATTTCACGCTAAAAGCCGTATATCAAAACGACGGCAGAGGATTTGTAGTGCTTGAAAAAAACAAAAAAACTTATTTTGTGGATTTAAACAAATCCATTAACGGCTACAAACTCGTAAAAATCAACCAAAATTCGGCCGTTTTCGAAAAAAACTCCAAAAAATACATCTTAACATTCAAAAAAATAAAAACCCCTAAAATTTACAACGTCCCGGATGTAAAAACTATTAAAAAAGAGACTCTTGAAAACTACAAAAGAAACCTCGCTAAAGTGTGGAAAGAAATAGGTATAATAAAAACAAAAAACGGATATTTGGTCACATACGTAAAACCTAAAAGCATTTTCGATAAATTAGGATTGAAAAAAGGCGATTATATACTCGAAATAAACGATATTCCTCTAAAAAGCGACGCTGATGCTTGGAGGGCTTATAATTCTATTGATAATTTTAATCAAATCGATTTGACTATTAAAAGAAACTATCAAATAAAGGTATTACACTATGAAATTGATTAAACTCTTACCACTGATTTTCGTATTGACGTTTGCAAAAGTCAATCTTAATTTTCAAAATTTGGATATCAACGACTTCATAAGAATGGTTGCCAAAATAACTGATAAAAACATCCTCATAACCCAACCGCTTGTCGGGAAGGTCAATTTCGTATCGGTCAAACCCGTTAGCGAAAGCGAAGTTTATGATATTTTGCTTAGCGTATTAAAAAGCAAAGGATATACGATTATCAAAGACGGAAACGTCCTAAAAGTGGTAAGAAGTTCCGAAGCTATAAAAGAAGCGCCTCCTCTAAATTCTAAATTTTACGAAATACAAACGGCTATTATTCCTCTTCATAACATCTCGGCAAGAGACGCTTATACTCTTGTAAATTATTTGGTAAGCAGATACGGAAAAATAGTCCTGAATATCCCAAAAAACCTCTTAATCGTAACAGACTATCCTAAAAACATAAAACTTATAAAAGAAATTATCGCAAAAATAGACAACCAAAAAGCAAAAGACGTCAAATTCATTCACTTAAAATATACCGACGCCGCCAATATTTACGGCAAAATCAAAGATATAGCAAACGGAATATTCGATAACAAAATCTACCAATACAAAATCATAGCCGACGAAAATTCCAATACCTTAATTATCGTAGGTGAAAAAAGAGTCGTAAACAAACTCTACTCAATCGCAAAAAACTTAGACATCAGACCTAAACCTACAAACCAAATAACTCAAGTAATCACTCTAAAAAATTCGGACGTCACGAACGTGGCAAAAGTACTTCAAAACATAATAAAAGTAAAATTCAAAAAAAATCCGCCATCCATTACGGCGGCAAAAGAGACCAATTCTCTTATTATCGTAGGTGATTTAAAACAGATACAGATGCTAAAAATGGTAATAAGCGCACTTGACATACCAAAACAACAAGTTTACGTTAAAGCTAAAATCTTAGAAATCAGTAACTCTAAAGCTTCTCAAATAGGAGCCAAATTCGGAATTTACGCAGGTAGCGGAGAAAACGGATTATATACTCTAAGTGCGAATTTGGGAGGTCCTGCCGTCGCATTTAACGTAGCGGATTTAGGGCTTGCAATTCCGACACTAAAACAAGGTATTGCTCTTGGGGCCACTCTTGATTTATTGGAAACTTTAGGTGCGGCTAAAAAACTTAGCGAACCTTCGATTTTATGTATAAACAACACACCATCAACCATTTACGTAGGAAAAACGGTATCGGTACTTACCGGAAAAACCACTTCCACAGTTACGAGCGAGAGCTATACAAGACAAGATATCGGTCTTACTTTAAAAATCACCCCGAGAATCGACAGCGATAACAAAGTATCTTTAAAAGTCGAATCCGTTATCGAAGATATACTCCCGGGCTCCGTCGTAGGGCTTCCTACCACTTCCAAAAGAGAAATCAAAACGACTACAATCGTAAACAACGGCCAAAGCATAATTATCGGAGGACTTGTAAAAGACAACAAAGACATCACTATAAAAAAAGTACCGCTTCTTGGAGATATTCCGATTATCGGAGCTATTTTCAGACACAAAGAGGTAAACAACGACAAAACGACCCTTGCAATTATCCTAACACCTTATATCATCAAAAAAAGCAGCGATTTGGATAAGCTTAGAATGACACTATCAAAACTAAACGCACTTGAGAAAAAATTCGTAAAAGAGTACATCAAAAAACACAAAATAACAATCAAAAAGCCAAAAAAACAAATAACTTACGACCCGGCAAACGGATATGATTATGAAGAGCGTTAAAAATATAAACCCAAAAGCGATAGAGCTTGAGAATTTTAATTTGGAAGAGGGAATTAAATTTTCTCTTCTTCCCGCACTCTTAGAAGATAAAAAAGTTTTCGTAACAAAAGAAAACGACTATGTAGATGCACTAAACTACTACAATAAACTCTCCATTCCTTTTGAAATAATTATGACTGACGAAGAGTCTTTTAATAGGCTTTTGAATCAATATTTAGAAGTAAAAACAAAAAAAGACCTTGAAGACAATATCGATGAAGTGATAGAAGAAGAACTCTCACTTGAAGATTTCGTAAAAGAGAGTGTTGATATTCTAAACTCTGAAAACTCAGCTCCTGTTATAAAATTCGTAAACTCTATGTTTTTTCAAGCCATCAAAAAAAGAGCGAGCGACATACACATAGAAACACACGAACTTTTCGGACTTATCAGATTCAGAATAGACGGCGTGCTTATAACTCAGGCAAAAATCCAAAAAAAACTGACAGAACTTGTAATTAACAGAATAAAAGTTATTTCTAACTTGGATATTTCGGAAAAAAGAGTCCCCCAAGACGGAAGATGTCAGATAAAAATAGCAAATAAAACGACCGATATCAGGGTCTCTATCATTCCTACCTATTTCGGCGAAAAAGCCGTTATGAGGATTTTGATGGAGAGTGAGGATATTCCGAGTCTAAAAGAGCTCGGCTTTAACGAAGAAATAACACAAGGTTTTAAAGAGCTTTTGGAGCATTCATACGGAATGATTTTGGTTACGGGACCTACCGGAAGCGGAAAATCGACCACCCTTCATAGCTTCTTACAGACAATCTCGACACCGGAAAAAAATATTATAACCGTAGAAGACCCTGTAGAATACAAAGCGGACAATATCAACCAAATTCAAGTAAATAACAAAGTGGGACTAACTTTTGCAAAAGCCTTAAGAAGTATTCTGCGCCAAGACCCCGATATCATAATGGTAGGTGAAATAAGAGATAAAGAAACGGCCACAATAGCCATCCAAGCGGCACTTACCGGACATCTGATGCTATCTACTTTGCATACCAATAACGCAGCCGCTACGATTACGAGACTTATGGATATAGGGATTGAGCCTTTTTTAATTTCATCAAGCCTGATAGGTATTTTATCTCAAAGACTCGTTAGAAAACTTTGCGATTGCAAAACGGAAGACAGCTTGGAAGAAATTGAAAAAATCGTTAAAAAAGAGCCTCTTTTGCAAAAATACGAAATTTCAAAAATCTATAAACCAAACGGCTGCGCTAAGTGTAATTTTACAGGATATGTCGGAAGAAAAGCGGTAGGAGAGCTTTTTATAATGAATGATGAAATAAAAGAGATGATAGCAAAAGGCACAAACGATATAGAGCTCAAAAGCGCTATGATAAAACACGGAATGAAAACTTTAAAAGAAGCGATTTTCGAAGAAGTACTAAACGGCACGACCTCTTTAAAAGAAGCGATTAGAGTAGGATTAAAGGACTGAGTTGAAGTTTAAATACGTAGGATTTAATAAAGAGGGTAAAAAAGTAAAAGGCATAATAGAAGCTTCCGATATTCAAGAAGCCAAACAAAAACTAAGCAATATCGCAATTATAGATATCAAACAAAAAAGAGGCTTTAATATCTCTTTTGGCAGCGTAAAAAAAAGCGAGCTTGCTAAAATTTTAAACGTTATAGGCTTATACTTAAAAGCTTCCATTCCTCTAAAAAAAGCGATTAATCTTGCAAAAAATCAAACTCAAAATCAGAAACTACAAAAATTCCTATCTTTTATCGAAGATGAGATAAAAGAAGGAAAAACGTTAAGTGAAGCGATTAAAAACCAAAAAATCATAAAACTACCTCCATATATCATTCACTCTATACAAATAGCCCAAAACAGCTCCAATTTGGATTTGATACTTATTGAAAACGCAAAATTTTTACAAGAAGAAGATAAAATAAACTCAAAATCGACCCAAGCTTTAATCTATCCGAGCTTTATAATCATAATAAGCCTCATACTCGTAATAGTTATGATGAATACGGTAGTGCCTAAAATAATAAAAATATTCCAAAATCTCAACCAAAATTTGCCTAACGTTACGAAAATAACAATCTCAATTTCTCATTTTTTGCAAAATAATTACATTTTACTATCCGTAGGTTTTATTATCGCTCTTTTAGCCTTTTCGTTTGCATATAAAAAAGTATTGTTTTTTAGAAAAATAATCGACTCTTTAATTCTTAAAACTCCTCTTTTAAAAAGATTATCCATCTCAAAAAATTTAGGCAGATTTTCATCGCTAACGTATACTCTGACAAATTCAGGAATCCATTTTATGAATGCGGTCAATTTAGCCTCGAAAACGATAGATAACGAAATATTAAAAGAGAAATTTCAAAAAGCCCTAAATGAAGTTTTGGAAGGTAAAAAACTATCAACTTCCCTTAAAAAACAAAATTTTCCCGATATAAGTTTTATTGAAGCGATAGCTTTGATAGAAGAAACGGGTGAAAGCAAAAACATTATGCAAAATCTAAAAGAAATATATCTTCAAGAATACCACTCAAAAGTTTCGATACTGCTCTCTTTATTAGAACCGATTATGATTTTGATAGTGGGCGGAGTTATAGGATTTATCGTAATATCAATGCTTTTACCGATATTCAGTATGAATGTGATGAGGTAGTTTTTACATACCAAAGAGCACACAAAAAACAAACCACATATAAAATTCTCCCCAATACATTATGAGCCAAATCAAAATAAGAAGCGTTTATATTCGAAAGAAAAACAACAAAAACAACTCTCAAAAGATTTACAAAATACAAAAACAAAGCCCCTAAAAAGTAATATTTTAATCTTTTAATATCAAAAAACAACAATATCAAAAACCATATAATAATTCCCAAAAATCCGTTACAAGAATCCAAAATATAAATTTTAAAGCCGTTATCCAAAACAAAGTAATTTTTTATATTTTCAAACGGCAATAAAAGCTTTAAAATCAATATCATCAGCTTTGTAAAAAGAGGGTTTAATAAAAAATAGAGGGCGAAAAGCCCAAGAGAGATTATTATTTTCTTCTGAAGATTAATAGCGCTCCTCCAAGAAGTGCAAGAAGTGTCGCAAAATCGAATAACGGAGCGGAACCTCCTCCGCTTCCGCCATCATTGCTTCCGTCATCACCGGTATTATCATCTCCCGTATTAGTACCGGTATCATCAGTTGTATTCTCAAATAGAGTTTTTGTATCGAATTTTTCAGAAGTATAAGTTCCGTATAGATACATATTGTATCCGCCTATGTAATAAACGTCACTTCCGTCAGTTACAAC
The DNA here is from genome assembly GCF_003752135.1 of Caminibacter pacificus. Classification (NCBI taxonomy): domain Bacteria; kingdom Pseudomonadati; phylum Campylobacterota; class Epsilonproteobacteria; order Nautiliales; family Nautiliaceae; genus Caminibacter; species Caminibacter pacificus. The sequence goes on along the minus strand of NZ_RJVK01000005.1, from coordinate 40,607 downwards.
ATGACTACCGGCAATACTGAATCTATTAACAATATTTTCAAATTGAGAGTTATCCATAACTTCGTATCTGTTTTCATCCGGATAATATTTAACTACCGCATCAATAGATTGTGCGTTTTCATCAACTCCACCGAATAACAAGATATATTTATCATCAACGTTTACACATTCTCCTAAATACCATTTTCCAGGAAGATTAGCGATATTAGTCCATGTGTCGTTATCAGGGTCATAAACTTCCGCCGTATCCGAAATTTCTCCGTTTGTAGTATATCCTCCGAATACATATACTTTTCCACCGAACTCACAAGCAGCCGGTCTAACTCTCGGCTCGTTCATACTTGCAAGCTGAGTAACCGTATCATTTGAAGTATCGTAAGCATACACATTACTTAAAACGTTATTATTACTATCAAAACCACCTATAATACCGATATATTTTCCTAAAACTACAGTTTTCGGGAAACTGATTTGTTGCGGTAAATCTGCTCCGTTTACCCATTGATCGTTTGCAATATCATAATATTTTACGGTTTCATTATCTCCGTTTAAATCTATACCGCCTATTAAATAAATTTTACCATCAACAACCGCTCCGCCGTTATATAATTTATCTTCGGTAGTAGAAGGAGTTATACTATCCCAACTATCATTGCTTGGGTCATAAACGTCAATTTTCGTATAATCTCCCGTATAAAGAAAATCTCCTCCTCCGGCAACGTAAATTTTTCCGTCATATAATCCAGCAACTCCACCATAAGCGTGCTGATTCGGCATATTCGCAATCATTTGCCATTTAGAAATATATAAAGTGTTTGAAGAATTTACATCTCCGTTTTGAACGATAACTTCCCTTTGAGAATCTACAGGCACTTTGAAAGTTATGTTTTCCCCGTCCACATTAGTAACTTCAGCTTCAGTATCTCCAAGCCAAACTTTAGGCTCGCTACCCGCATTTGCAACTTTTATCGTAGCAGTATCTCCGGTAACGCTCATTACTTTTTTAGTTCCGTAAATAAATGGCGGTGTAGGTCCGTTTACGATATTTTCCACATCATCAACCGTACCCATAATAGGTAAATCCACTCTATCGCCATCACCGATAACTCTTGAAATCTTAGAAATCATATCTTCGTTGTTTAAAGAACTAAGAAGTGCATAAGTACCCGTAACTACAGGCGTCGCCATAGAGGTACCTGCCCACGCTTCGTAAGTGTTGGTATTATTAAAATCACCTATCCTAACGTCATCGATATATACGCCGTCTCCGTTATTACCGTCTCCGTTCGTAGATAACCCGTATACGATTTTAAATTCATCCGTTTTATAATATTCAGGAATAGGAATACCTACACATTTCCAATCCCCGTTAGTAGAACCGGTAGTATAATAAACAACATTTACTTCACCGCTATTTTTATCATAAAACCCTACAAGCAAATAATCACCCGCCGCCAAATCGTTATTCATACAAAAATCAAGCGCGATAGGATTTCCTTTTTCAGAACTTAAATCTATATTTCCGGAATAAATAACTTTTACACCTGCGCTATCGTCGTAATTTCCTCCTGGAGAATCCGTAAGAGAATAAGTCCCCTCATGAGCTTTCGAATCCGTAGTATTCCAATCCCCGCTATCTACGGTCCAATTGCCAAGCCCGTTTTCAAATCCGTCGTCAAAATCTTGATTTCCAGTATCATTTCCGTCTATAAAATCGGTCGTACTTAAGATATTAATTCCAGGAGCCCCAACTTGAACCGTTTTTTTACCGTATTGAGAAAAATAAGTCAATTGCTGATTTTCGTCTGTCGCTGCAACGGCTACTAAATTATCCACGTTATAACTTGCAGGAAGTGCCGGCAAATCGTAATAAAGAGCGTCGTTATCCACTCCGCTATTTCCTGCGGCCGCAAAAAATACTATTCCTTTATCTCCAAGAGAAGCAATCGCATCTTTCATAGGAGAGTTATCGGCATCTCCTCCGAATCCTCCGTAAGAAGCGTTGATAGCTACGATATTTACACCATTGTCTTTCATTTTCAAAACATAATCTATCGCTTCTAAAATATCGCTGTCATACGCTCCCAAATTCGGTCTGAAAACTTTTAAAGACAAAATCTTTACATTCCAATTAACACCGCTAATACCTACTCCGTTATCTCCGACAGCACCAACAATTCCGGCAACGTGAGTTCCGTGAGAATCTATATCTCCGGTTAAAGGTGCATTGTTTCCGTCTAAGTCATACGCAAAATCATACCCGTATACGTCATCGACGTATCCGTTGCCGTCGTCATCAACTCCTGGGTCTCCGTTAAGTTCTTGTTCGTTAACCCAAATATTATCTTTTAAATCTTCGTGTTGAAGAGATAATCCCGTATCGAAAATCGCCACAACTACATCACTACTTCCGGTACTTTTATCCCAAACGTTTTGAACGTTAATATCAATTGCGTTATTATCGGCTCCGTCTAAATGCCACTGACTCGTAAACATAGGATCGTTAGGAGTCGCTTGAGGTTTTCTTGCGTAGTTTAAAGAAACCGCTTTTACTAAAGGATTTCTTTTTAGTTCTTTCATTACTTTAAAAACATTTTGTGTACTATTTAACTTTAAAATTCCAAAAGCCGTAGAAGAGTGTTTGTTTATAGAATTTAAAAATTTAACTTTAACGCCTAACGATTTAAGTTCGCTGCCAATCAAAGAAATATTTTTATTTCTAAATTCGACGATAATAGTGCTTTTATCATAATTTACATTTTCAAAAGCAGGTTTAATATCTTGAAAACTAAGTTTTTTTGTTTGAAAAATAGTAGTAGGAGTTATTTTTTTAATTATATTTTCATCATTTTGCTTTATAATATTTACACTTGAAAACTGAAGTGCAAACAATAAACTAGAGGCAACAACCGACATACCCGTTATTTTTTTCATACCTTTCCCCTTTTTATTTTTAAAATTATCCCCAATCAAAAAATTTTATCATAAATAGTGACAAAGAAAAAATAAAAGTGAAAAAAAAGATGAAGAATTATTCTGTAGTTTTACTTATGGTATCAGAGTCGATTTCTATTACCGTATGAACGTTACCTCTGGGGTTGAAATCCATAACGATTTTCATCCATTTAGGTTTCAGCTTATTATATAAAGTATCGAAAATCTCGTTTGCACTGTCTTCATGAGAGATATATCTGTTCATAAAAGAGTTGATGTAAAGTTTTAGAGCTTTTAGCTCCACAACCCACTCATCGGGAATATATTCAAGGTAAACGGTCGCAAAGTCGGGATATCCCGAGCGCGGACACTTACACATAAATTCAGGCAAAGTAATTTTTATTTTGTAATTTTTTTTATTTTTATTCGGCCATATTTCCATTTTTTCAGGGTCGAATTCAACTATCTCTTTTTCCCCGTATCTCAATTCATTCATTCTCAGCTCCGTTATACATCGATATTTTCGACTTCTTTTGCATTTGCTTGAATATATTCTCTTCTTGGTCCTACGTCACTTCCCATAAACAATTCGAAATGTTTTGCCGCATTTTCGGCATCTTCAAGCGTTACTTGAATAAGCACTCTGTTTTCCGGGTCCATTGTAGTATCCCATAACTGATCCGGGTTCATCTCCCCAAGACCTTTGTATCTTTGGATATGAGCTCCCTTTCTCGCTTTATTGATAACCTCATCAAGAAGCTCTAAATAATCGCCTTTTACCAAGTCTTTATACTCTTTTAGTTTTTCATACACTTTTTTCGCTTCCAAAAATAGAGGGTGATTTAACAGTTTTTCATCAATAGTAATCTCTTCAAGCCCTCTATTTGTTTGAATGTAATAGTGATTGTCGTGTTTGGAGATAATACTAAATCCGAATTTTTTCAAATGCTCTTCAAGCTCGTCTAAGTTTCCGTTTTCGATTAAAAATCTGATAACTTCAGGAATATTGAATCTTTTTGTCAATTTTTCAAGCAATAATTTATAATAAGCCGCATTTTTTAAAAGCTCCTTTAATTCCGGCTTACCTACTCCTTCTATCTCGATAGAATTAATCCCCTGCTCTATTAAAAATTCATTTAGTTCTTTGTCGTCTTTTAGATATTTTTCGACTTTTCCTTTTTTGTATCTATAAAGCGGAGGCTGGGCTATATACAAATACCCTCTTTCGATAAGCTCTCTTAAGTGATTAAAGAAAAACGTCATAATAAGCGTTTGAATATGGCTTCCGTCAACGTCCGCGTCGGTCATAATAATGATTTTTTTATATCTTACCTTATCCGCGTCAAAATCGGCCCCTATTCCCGTACCAAGAGCCGTGATTATGTTTTTTATCTCTTCGCTGCTAAGAGCTTTTGCATCACTACTTTTTTGAGTATTTAAAATTTTTCCTCTAAGAGGCAAAATAGCTTGGAAGTATCTGTCTCTTCCTTGTTTCGCACTACCTCCCGCACTATCACCCTCAACCAAATAAAGTTCCGCTTCGTCCGCATTTTTGGTTTGACAATCGGCAAGTTTTCCGGGAAGCGTACCTACTCCCACTTTCGCTTGTTTTCTTGTCAAATCTCTTGCTCTTTTTGCGGCAATTCTACTTTTTGCAGCCGCTATAGCTTTTTCCGCAATAGTTTTTGCAGTATTAGGATTTTCTTCGAAATATCTTGTTAGATACTCATACGTTACTTTTTGAACGATAGGTTTTACATAAGAGCTTCCAAGCTTACCTTTTGTTTGCCCTTCGAATTGAGGCTCGCTCATTTTTACGCTGACAATCGCATCAAGTCCCTCTTTTACGTCATCGCCCGTAATTTTGATATTTTCTTTTAGTTTCATATTTTTGTTGATGTAATTGATAATAGCTTTACTAAGCCCGGCTTTAAAACCGCTTTCGTGAGTACCTCCCTCAGGAGTTCTGATGTTATTAACAAAGCTCAATACTTTTTCATCATATCCCGTGTCATAGCAAAGAGCCACTTCCACATCAAGAGATTTTTCTTCGTCGCTATAATGTTCGTTGTAATAAATTACTTCAGTTATGCACTCTTTATTCGTTAAAGTTTTAACGAAATCCTTAATACCGCCTTCAAAGTGGTATTTTTCTTTTACCCCGTCGTTTTCGTTTTCAAAATAGATTGTAATATTCGGATTTAAATAGGCTAATTCTTTTAATCTTTTTCTTAAAATATCGCTTTTGAATTCGGTCGTTTCGAAAATCTCATCATCAGGCCAAAATTGAATAGTAGTACCCGTCGCTCTTGTTTCTCCGATTACTTCAAGGTCCGTTACAGGTTTTCCTCTTTCGAACTCTTGACGATAGATTTTACCGTCTCTTTTGATTGTCATAATAAGCTTTTTAGAAAGTGCGTTTACTACAGAAACCCCTACTCCGTGAAGACCGCCTGATACTTTATAAGTTTTATTATCAAATTTTCCACCTGCGTGAAGTACCGTCAAAACTACCGTCGCGGCAGGAATTTTTTCTTCGGGATGAATGTCTACCGGAATTCCCCTTCCGTTATCTTCGATTACGACGCTTCCGTCTTTTTTTACGGTTACTTTGATTTTATTGGCATATCCCGCCATCGCTTCATCTATCGAGTTATCCACTACTTCGTAAATTAAATGATGAAGCCCTTTAACTCCGGTATCTCCGATATACATACCGGGTCTTTTTCTAACAGCTTCAAGTCCTTTTAGAACCTTAATATTTTCTGCACCGTAATTAGCCATTAATATCCTTTTGAAATTTAAAATTGTCTAATTATATCAAATGTTAAGAGGCATCACGATCGTAATGAAATTTCCGTCTCTCAACACGAAAGGAATATTCGGTTCGTTTAGACACAAATCGAAGTTTTCACTGTTTATTACGTTTAGAAAATCAAAAACGTATCTGCTGTTTACGGCAAATGTGAATTCTTCTATATCGCTTGAGAAGTTCATAGACGTTTTTGCTTGCATCATTTCATCGCTTATACTCTCAAATTCGATTGCGTCTTTTTTAATAGTGATTTTCACTTCGTTTGAAATAATACTTACTTGTTTTAGATGTGATAAAAAGTCGCTTTTATTTACTTTTAGTTCGTGTTTAAAACTTTGAGGTATGATTTTTTTATAAGCAGGGAATTTTCCGTTAATGAGTTTTGTGAAAAATAACGTATTTTCGTCTTTTAAAATCAAATAAACTTCATCAAAAAGTATTTCCATATCTTCTTTATAGATTCTTTTGATTTCACTAATCGCTCTTTTCGGTACTATTATTTGAGCTTCTTTTGATTTTGCTTCGGAATAAAATACCGCAAGTCTTCTTGTGTCCGTAGATACGAAATTCGTATTTTCACTTATATCGAAAAGTGCTCCGTTTAGTTCGTATTTCGGGTTATTCGTATCTATTACGGGGAATATTTTTTTGATAGCGTCCGTAAATTCTTCAGGTTTTATTTCAAGTTTTATCAAATCGTCAGGATTTGGAAATTCAGGGAATTCTTGAGCGTTAAAAGATGAAAGTTTATAAATTGAAGTATCTTGTGTGATAATTATCGAATCACCTTCGTTTTTTATTTCGATTTCTTTGTTTTGAAGGGTTTTAATAATATCCGCAAATCTTTTTCCGTTTATAGTTACCGTTCCCGGATTTAGAATATTCGCATCAGTTTTTATTTCGATACCAATTTCTTTATCCGTAGCTTTTATTGTCAGTTTGTCGTTCGCTTTTAGTAAAATGTGAGAGGTGATTTGTGTGTTGTCTTTTTTTTCCGTAAAAGGCAAAGCTTGGTTGATTATACTTTCTATTACGGGCTTGTCTATTTTGATGTGCATAACTTTCTCCTTATGTTTAAATTCTTATAGTGGTAATAGTAAAAGCACTTGAATAAGTGAATTGTACTAAAAACTCCCGAATTTTGTGAATTTAGCGCGTGAATGTGAATAACTTTTTTATTCACACTATTCACCTTTTTTGATTTGAATTTTATTTTTAAGTTCTTCGATTTTAATTCTGAAGTCGTTATCTTCTTTTAGTTTTTTGTTAAAACTTTTGATTGCGTGGCTAACTGCGCTGTGGTCTTTAAGACCGAAATACTTAGCAATTGCCGGAGTCGATTCTTTTGTAAACTCTCTTGCTAAAAAGATAGCGGTTCTTCTGGCCGCTACAATGTTTTGATTTCTGCTTTTTGAAGTTATTTCGCTTGGTTTTATGTTAAATTCTTTTGCTATAAGCTCGATTATGTCTTCAAGTGTTATGTTTTCTTTTTTGTCTTTTATAAACTCTTTTAGAGCTTGTTTTGCAAAATCAAGCGTAATATCCGTAATTCCCAAGAGTTTTGCCATTGCGTTTAGTTTTAATATCATTCCTTCGATTTCTCTTATATTGTCATCAAGTTTGGTAGCTATAAATTCTATAATTTCGTTAGGGAGGTAGATACCGTTGATTTCGCATTTTTTTCTGATAATTTCTATTTTCGTTTCAAGTTCTGGGGGTTGAATGTCAACTATAAGACCGGCTTCAAATCTACTTCTTAGTCTATCTACCAAATCATGAAGTTTTTTAGGAGGTCTGTCCGAAGTGAGACATATCTGTTTTTTGTTGTTATAAAGCTCGTTAAAAGTGTGGAAAAACTCTTCTTGAGTTCTGTCTTTCCCGGCTAAAAATTGAATGTCGTCAATTAATAAAACATCGCAATTTCGATATTTTTCTTGGAATCTGTCCATTGTTTGGTTTCTTACGTGTTCTTTGAATTCGTTCATAAATTGTTCGCTTGTTATGTATATGACTTTTTTGTGGTTTTTTAGGTAGTTTCCTATAGCTTGCAAGAGGTGGGTTTTTCCAAGTCCGACCCCTCCGTAAATAAATAAAGGGTTATAACTTTTCCCCGGATTTTCGGCAACGCTTTTTGCGGCCGTGTATGCGAATTGGTTCGAAGGTCCGACGATAAAACTCTCAAATGTGTATTCCGGTATCAAAATCGAAGGCGTAGTAGGGGAGGCTATCTCCTCATACGAATAATTTTTCGGTTTTATCTCTTTCGTAACGATTTCTATACTCGGCTCTATTCCCGTTTCTTGTTTATAAAGTTCGGCAATTTTATTTGCGTATTTTCTTTTTATGAAATTGGCTATAAAAATATTAGGGGCTCTTATAACAAGCCTCGCACTATCGCTATTTTCTTCATCGAATTCCAAATTTTTGATAAATTTATTATAATTCACAGGATTTTCACTTTTTAGTGAATTTTTTATTTTGTCAAATAGCAATTAAGCGCTCCTTTGTGAATGAAAAATTTTTCACATAGTGAATATGATGTGAAAAGTTATGTGAATTTAATTTTAACATATCGGAGATAAAATGTCTATTAAGATTTTTCACATAGTGAATAAGGTGTGAATAAAAATTGAAAGAAGTGTGAATGAGAATATTAGGAATTGACCCAGGAACCATAAGATGCGGTTATGCGATAATAGAAACTACACCAAAACTTCAACTAATTGACGCCGGGTTTATAAAAATCACGGAAAAAGAGCTTCAATATCAATTAACTCAACTCATAGAGGGTCTTGATATTATCTTGCAAAACAAAATCGATGAGGTTGCTATCGAAGATATTTTTTATGCTTACAATCCTAAAACCGTTTTGAAATTGGCTCAGTTTAGAGGTGCTTTGTCTCTTAGGATTCTTCAAAAACACGGCAATTTTTCCGAATATACGCCTCTTCAGGTAAAAAAGGCCGTCACGGGAAACGGAAAGGCCAAAAAAGAACAGGTCGCATTTATGGTAAAAAGAATATTGGGAATAAAAGGAGATATCAAACCTCTTGATATTACCGACGCAATAGCGATAGCAATTACTCACGCACAGAGGGTAAAATGTTAGAAATAGCCGATATTATAGGGATTATCGCTTTTTCTATCAGCGGATTTATTATCGGTGTTAGAGAGAGGCTTGATTTGTTAGGGGTTATTTTGAGTGCCTTTTTAACGGCTCTTGGAGGTGGTATTATAAGAGACGTTTTGGCGGATAGGACGATTTTTGCTTTTAGTAATTTTTTGGCCGGTACGCTTGTTTTGATAGTGCTCGTTTTAGGGTTTTATTTTAAACTCCATAAATTCGATGTCGAAAATAAGACTATTTTCGTACTTAGCGATGCGATAGGGCTTAGTTCTTTTTCTATTTCGGGAGCTATTGTCGGTATAAACGCCGGATTTAACATATACGGAGTCGTATTTTTGGCTCTTATTACCGCTGTTGGGGGAGGAATGCTTAGAGATATGCTTATAAATAAAATCCCTTTTATATTAAGAGAAAAATTTTATGCGACTATATCTATTTTAATCGGTGTTTTTTTATATATTTTCGGAACGAATGTGGAGATTTTGATATTAACTTTAATTATGGGAGTGATAATCAGACTCATAGCTTACAAAAAAAATTGGCAATTACCGAAAATTTAATATATAATTAATAAATTGAATAAAAAGGAGATATGATGAAAGTAGGTGATTTGGTAATAGTTGCAAGTCTTGGAGAAATTAAAGCTTATAGAGCTAATCCGAGAACTCCGGAAGCCGAGGCCGGACTTAAACCGAGTGAAGTGAAACTTGATTTTATAAGAGGTATAAACGTAGTGGAAGCTCATAAAAAACTTTCCGATTTGATTACGGATACTACGGGAACCGTTAATAAAGCGGGATTTTTAAATAGAGCCGCAAGCGGAGAAAAACATACCTTAAAAGACGAAATCTATAAAGAAGCCGTAAAATCGGTTGCTGAGGATATCGATTTGTTAATTGAGGAAGAGAATAAAACGAAAGTATTTTTATCGCTGCCTAAAACCATAGTAAACGACGTGCTTCCGTTAATAAAAAATAGAGATAAAATTTTTAGAATCGTTGAAAAAGATTTGTTAAAAACGGATAAAAATAAATTGATAGATGAGTTTAAACCGGAGATTTTGAAGTAGGGGAGCTATTTTTTAGCGTCTTCCCTGACTTCTTTTGCTATCTTATCAAGAATTCCGTTAATAAAGCTTTTAGCTTTGTCTTCAGAGAAGTTTTTGGCTATTTTTACCGCTTCGTCTATTACTATTTGAAAAGGCGTATCGGTATATAAAAGTTCATACGTTCCGACTCTTAGGATTTGTTTATCTACTTTATCGAGTCTGTTAAAATCCCAATCTATTAAATGGTCTTTTATTGTTTTGTCAATCTCTTCAAGATGTTCTATAACGCCTTTTAGTAATTTTCTTGCGAAATCCGCCTTAGGGCCTTTTATTTTTTTGTCTTTTAGAATCTCTTCGAATTGGTCGTATGCGTTGTCGTTTCCTTGGTCTTTTGCATAAAGAGTTTGTACTACAGCTTCTCTTGCGTGTGTTATAGTTGCCATTATTTCCTCCAAAGTTTTATAGTTATTAAAATTATCAAAATCAATGTTTCCGGAATTAAAATCAATGTAGCTCTTTCAAGAGCTAAGGGAGTGAAAAAATATTTGAAAAATCTCAAAAAAGCTCCCGTTAATACTAAAATTCCGGCACTTATTGCTATTGATAAGTCAAGTTTGTTTTTTAAATCGAATTTCATAACTCTTTATATAAATTAATCATTTCGATTAGACCCACCATTGCTTCAAAGCCTTTATTTCCGGCTTTTGTTCCGGCTCTTTCTATTGCTTGTTCTATCGTATCGGTGGTTAAAAGGCCGAACGTTACCGGTGTGTCGTGTTGTAGTGTAGTATTTGCGATACCTTTTGTAGCTTCTGCCGCTACATAATCAAAATGAGGAGTTGCTCCTCTAATTACAGCTCCAAGACATACTATTCCGTCGTAAATATCTCTTTTTAGCGCTCTTTTTAATGCAAAAGGAAGTTCAAAAGCTCCCGGTACCAAAATCAAATCCAAATTATCGTCGTTGCCACCGTTTCTTAAAAACGCGTCTCTTGCGCCTTCTATTAATCTATCCGTAATTAAGTGATTAAATCTACTTGCGATAATCGCTACTTTCTCATTTCCTTCAAGCTTTAAAATACCTTCAATTTTATTCATCTATTCTCCTTGGCATTTATTTATACAATCTATATCTTTTAAGATATTATCAAGCATATCGGGTGTAATCATATTAGGTCCGTCGCTTAAAGCTTCGTCCGGATTATAGTGAGTTTCAAAGAAAAATCCGTCTATCCCAACTGCCGCCGCCGCTTTGCTTAGGTACGGTACGTATTCTCTTTTTCCGCTACTTTTTCCACCTGCTCCTCCCGGCATTTGCACACTATGAGTCGCATCGAAAATCACAGGTGCGAATTCTCTCATAATTACCAGACTTCTCATATCCACAACTAAATTTCCGTATCCGAAAGTAGTACCTCTTTCGGTTAGCCAAACACCGTATTTTTTTGAATTTTCATAACTTACCTCATCGCAACCTCTGGTTTTTAAAACTTTTAAAACCGAATATTTCATATCGGCCGGGTTCATAAATTGGCCTTTTTTGATATTTACTATTTTGTCCGTTTTAGCCGCTTCTACAAGAAGGTCCGTTTGTCTGCATAAAAATGCCGGAATTTGAAGTACGTCTACCACTTCGGCAGCGGGTTTTACCTGCCATGTTTCGTGAACGTCCGTTAAAAGTTTATATCCGTATTTTTCTTTTACTTCGGCTAAAATTTCAAGCCCTTTTTCAAGTCCCGGACCTCTGTAACTATCAAGTGAAGTTCTATTCGCTTTATCGAAACTTGCTTTAAAGTAAAAGTCGTATTTACCGATATATTTTTGAAGATAATCGGCAATTTTAAATATCTGTTCTTTGCTTTCAATTACGCAAGGACCGGCAATCAAAACCATATTAAGCCTTTTTATTAACATTATATCAAAAATAAGGATTTTCCATGAAATTTGAGAAAGATAAAATATCGAGATATATAGTATTAGTACCCTTGGCCGGGGTGTTGATTACGGCATTGTTTTTAACCTTAGCGGTAATATTTGCCATAAACAACTATTTTCAAGAAGAGAATAAAAGAATCACCCAAAAGTTTATGGACGATTTGAAAATAACGACTAAACAAAGAGTTGATATCGCATATAATATTTTAAATAACATCTATCATAATAAAATGAAATATTGCAAGATTCATAATATTTCAAAAAAAGAGTGCGATAAGATGGTAATTCACGAAATGCAGCAAATATTCGATCAATTAAAATGGCCTTATAAAGGGTATGTATTCGTTTTGGATTTTAAAGGGAATACACTTTATCATCCTAATAAAAAATTAATGCAAATCAATCGTTGGAATTTAGAAAGAAACGGCGTCAAAGTTTTTCAATTATTGGTTCATCAAGCCCAAGAACATCCGAACGGAACTTACGTATCGTATAAAGGATACAATCCAGGAGGTAAACCTACTGAGAAAGTCTCGTACGTTAAAGTATTCAAACCTTACGATATTTTGATAGGTAGCGGGGTTTATTTGGATTATTTGGATAAAAGACTTATTAAAAAAAATAAGGAAAGGGAAAAGGTTTTTCAAAATCTTTTGGATATGATTTATGCCGTTATAGTTATAGTTTCTGGTGCTATTGTAGTAATAGTTTTATTGATTTCAAAACAAGTTAGGGATATGTATGAAAAATATGAAAAAGAGTTACAAGAAGAGAAAGAAAAATTCAAAGAGCGCTCCATAAGAGACCCGCTAACAGGTCTTTATAACAGAAGCTATGTTTTAAATACATTTAATGAAATAGCCAGTAGAGTAAAAAGAAACGGTAAAAAAGCGGTTATCGCGTTTATAGATTTGGATCAGTTCAAAGAAATAAATGACTCTTTAGGACATGACTACGGAGATTTATTACTTATCAAAATTGCTCAAAGAATTAAAAAAACGGTTAGAAAAAGTGATATTGTAAGCAGGTTCGGAGGGGATGAGTTCGTTCTTATTTTGGATGAGGTGGAAAAACCGGAAAATATAATTTCTCTAATTCAAAGGCTTCTTAATAATATTAAACAAAAAGTTATTTTAAACGACAAAGAAGTTTCTACAACGGCAAGTATCGGTTTGAGCGTATTTCCTGATGATAGCGAAGATATTAATAAACTAATTACATATGCGGATACCGCAATGTACGAAGCTAAAAAAAGAACCGGTAACAGTTTTGAATTTTATAAAAAAGAGATGGGAGAAAAAGCAAAAGAGAAACTTGAAATTAAAAACTCTTTAAAAGAAGCGATAAAAAAAGACGAATTGGTAGTTTATTTTCAACCTCAAATAGATAAAAACGGCGATCTTTACGGAAGTGAAGCTCTTGTTAGGTGGATACATCCTAAAAAAGGTATGATACCTCCTTATAAATTCATATCCGTTGCAACAGAGCTTGGGTTGATTGATAAAATTGATGAAATCGTACTTCAAAAAGCTATTTGGCAATATAAAAAATGGGAAGCAAGCGGGTATAAACCAGGCATTATCAGTTGTAACTTTACGATGTTCGATATCGAAAGAGGAAACTTGATAGAAAAAATCAAAGAGATAATAAAAGAAGAACAATTCGACCCTGAAAAGTTGATTATGGAAATTACGGAAGATAATATTATGAAAAATCCTGATAAAGCTATCAAATACGTAAAAGAGCTTGCGGATTTGGGAATCGGTATAGCGATTGACGATTTCGGTACCGGTTATTCTTCTCTTGCTTATTTGAATAAATTTCCGGTTAGCGAGCTTAAAATCGATAGAGAATTTATAAAAGATTTGCCTCAAAATCAAGATAATGATAAAATTGTCAAAACCGTTGTAAATTTGGCTAAAAACTTTAATTTAAAAACGGTAGCCGAGGGAGTGGAAACGAAAGAACAAGAAAAATACGTAATATCTTTGGGAATAGATGTTATTCAAGGATATGTCTATTCTCCACCTGTTAATGCGGAAGAATTTGAAGAAAAATTTTTAAAAGGAAATTGATGGTTGTTAGTAAATACAGTGCAAGCGGTAACGATTTTGTAATTTATCACGTTTTTAAAAAAATAGACAGAAGCAATATAGCAAAAAAGCTTTGTGATAGATTCAACGGAGTAGGGGCGGACGGGCTTATCGTTCTTTTACCTCATGAAAAATACGATTTCGAATGGCAGTTTTATAACGCCGACGGAAGCGTTGCCGAAATGTGCGGAAACGGGAGCAGGGCGGCTGCGCACTATGCGTATAAAAATAACCTTGCGGATAAAAAGATGAAATTTTTGACTCTTGCCGGAGTGATTGAAGCCGAGGTTGAGGGTAATATCGTAACATCACAGCTTACTCCTTATAAATTGATAAAAGATACTTTCGAAGAAGCGGGCTTCGAGTGGAAAATATACGATACGGGCGTGCCTCATTTGGTAACTATTACAGATATTGAAAATTTCGATAAAAATCTCGCAAGAAAAATGAGAGAAAAATATAACGCAAACGTAAATTTCGCTCAAATGAAAGACGGAAACTTATATGTCAGGACCTATGAAAGAGGTGTAGAAGACGAAACGTTGGCATGCGGGACGGGAATGTGTGCGAGCTTTTTGGTCGCAAGAGACAAAGGATTGGTTGCTTCAGGAGTGAAATTAAGACCTAAAAGCGGTGAAGAACTTGAAGTAATGTTAAAAAACGATACTCTTTATTTCAAAGGAGCGGTAAAAAATAGTTTTACTGCCGTTTTGGAAGAAGATGAGAGAGATTTTTTGTAACTAAAAGTAACATTTAACAAAAAAGACTAAAAATATCCTATTTTATTTTTTCTTTTCTTGTTATACTAAATAAAAAAAAGGAGGCACTATGCCAACATTAACAAAATTAAAAGGTAACGACGTAGCACTTTACGGAAATCAAGTAAACGTAGGTGATAAAGCTCCTGTTGTAACACTTCCTAACACTGCTCTTGAAGAAGTAACAGTAGGTGGAGCTCAAGGTGTAGCACAACTAATCGTAGCGGTACCGAGTCTTGATACTCCTGTATGTGCGATGGAAACTACAAAATTCAACAACCAAGCTGCTTCTGTTGATGGTGCGACTGTTTATGTCGTATCTATGGACTTACCGTTTGCGGCAAAAAGATTCTGTTCTACTGAAGGAATCGAAAATCTTCAAGTATTAAGCGACTACAGAGAAAAATGTTTCTCAACTCAATACGGAACGCTTATCGCTGAGGGACCTCTTAGAGGATTAAGCGCGAGAGTTATTTTCGTAGTTGATAAAGAAGGTACTGTAACATATAAAGAGATCGTTCCTGAAATTACAGAAGAGCCAAACTACGAAGCGGCGCTTGCGGCACTTAAAGAAGCGGCTTCTAAATAATTAATCTTTTTTTCTCTTCTTTTTTGTATAATACTCATTAAAATTTGTTGTTAAGGATTTAAATGAAAATCAGCATTGATAATTCGATAGGATATGCATTATCCACAACGCTTAATTTATTAAGAAAAGAGTTTAATGCAAGAATTATGCATTTTAATTTAAGCTCGGAGCAATACGGAGTTTTAAAATTAATCGATGAAATGGGTGCTTTAACACCTACTAAAATTTCCGAAATTTTACAAAGAGATAAAGCTACAATCACAAGAATAATAAATTCTCTTGAAAAAAAGGGTTTTATTACTAAAGACAGAATCGACAATCGTTCTTTTGAGATAAGAATGACAAAGTTAGGATATGAGCAATTTAAAAACGCAGATGAAGTGGCAATCGATTTTCATAAAAAAATCAGAGATATAATAACTGATGAAGAGTATCATAAGCTTTTGGAAATATTAAATAAAATAAGAAAAGGTTTTTAATGAAAAAAATATTATTATCGGCACTGCTTGTTTTTTCGCTACATGCGGAAATAGTGGATAGAATCGTTGCTACTGTGGATAATCAACCGATTACAAGTTATGAAATTGCAAAAGTTTCAAAAGAGATGAATTTACAGCCTAACCAAGCTTTGAATTATCTGATAGATCAAAAAATTCTTCAAGAACAGATTAAAAAACAAGGTATAACAGTTGATGATTACGATTTGGAAAATGCAATGGAAAAAATTGCAAAACAAAACGGAATGAGTTTGTTTGAGTTTAAAAACGTTTTAGAACAAAGAGGAGAGTATCAAAAATTTAAAAAAGCGTTAAAAGAAAAACTACTAAAAGACAAACTTTTTGCTCAAATCGTAAATACAAATCTTAAAATAACACCTCAAGATATAAAAAACTATTACCAAACGCATAAAGATGAGTTCAAAACGTTCAAAACGGTTCAGGTTACTAAATATGTAGCGAATAATCCCGAGATTCTTAAAAAATTGCAACAAAATACATTATTAAACCTTCCGAATGTAAGTATGAAAGCAGAAGTTTATTCGCCTGAAGATTTACCGAAAAATTTATTGTTTTTATTTCAACAAACGAAAGTAGGGCAATTCACGCCAATTATTAATCAAGGTACTCATTTTATCACATATTATATAAGCAGAAAAGACGGAGAAGAGTATCTTCCGCTAAGTAGCGTTCAAAATATAATAGCTCAAAAAATAGCACAACAAAGAAGAGAGCAAATTTTAAAAGAGTATTTTTCAAAACTTAAAAATAGAGCTGATATTAAAATTTTCAATAATTAAATTTTACAGCTTTTGCTTTTAATTTCTCCCTCTATTTTTTTAAAGCCGTCTTTTTTGACCCATATTTCGAACTCTATGTTTTCTTTTAATAAAATTTCTTTAATTTTGTCTTTTTCTTTTGTCAAAATTGCCACTCCGCAATCTTCGAAAATTTCATCGGGTACGGGGATTGATTTTATATTTTCGTTTTTTAACAACTTTTCTACTTTAAGACCTGTTGGGATATCTTTGAAATGAAAATAGTAATATTCATCCAAATTATCAGTAATTTTATATACTATCTCTTTTAAATGCAGTCTGATTCCTGCAGGTAAATATTTTAATTCCGCCATTTTTATTCCTTAAATTCAGGTGGAGTACAACTTTTTAGCTCTTTTTCTCTTAATTGTCCGCAAGCGGCACTTATATCTATTCCTTTGCTTTCTCTAATAGTACAAGTTATTCCTCTATCAAGCAAATATCTTTGAAATTTTTTCATTGTCTCTTCATCAGGTCTTTTATACGGACTGCCCGGATAAGGATTGAAATAAATTAAATTTACTTTACTTGGAATTCCGTTTAATAGTTTTACGAGTTTTTTTGCACTTGCTATATCGTCGTTTACATCTTTGATTACGAGATATTCGAACATCACTTTTTTTCTTTTATCTATCGGAAATTCTCTTACCGCATCAATAACGCTTTGAATATTATACGCTTTATTTAAAGGGATAAGTTCTTCTCTTAATTTATCATCAACGGCATGTAGAGATATTGCAAGGTTTACTCCTAAGTTTTCTTCTCCGAGTCTTTTTATCTTCGGTGCTATTCCGGAAGTTGATATCGTTTGTCTTTTAGGCGAGATGTTTAATCCGTCAGGGTGAGCTATTATTTTAATCGCTTTTACCATATTATCGTAATTATCAAGCGGTTCTCCCATTCCCATATATACGACGTTTAAAGCTTTGTTTTCATCAAAGTTTTTAAATTTTTTCATAAACCAAACTTGAGCTACTATTTCGCCGGCACTTAAGTTTCTTACAAAACCTCCTTTTGCGGTCAGACAAAAAGCACATCCTACCTTACATCCAACTTGTGTAGAGACACATACCGTCCATTTCGCTTCTTTTTTCTTTCCGTTTTCTATTCTTTCGTCTTTCATTTTGATAAGTACGGTTTCGACCGTATGATTGTCATGTAGTTTGAATAAAAATTTTTCCGTTCCGTCACTTGCCACTTCGTGATTTACAAGTTCAAGAGGATTAATATAAAACTCTTCTTTTAATTTTGCTCTTAAATCTTTTGGTAGATTACTCATTTTTTCAAAATCATCCACATATTTTCTATATACCCAATTATATAGCTGTTTAACTCTAAATTTTGGTTCGATTCCCATTTCAAGAAGTTCTTCCGGTAAATAGTCCATAAAACATTTTTTCATTTAACTTCCTTTATAATTTGTTTTTCAAGTAAATATTCTATTAACTTCTCTTTTGCTTTTTTTATATTTGAAACATATTCTTTATGAGCTTCTTTATGACAATAATTTGTGACTACAAAAATGCCTAATGCCGGGATATTATACTCTTTTGCAACTTTTAATACTGAAAAAAATTCCATATTTTCAGCTTGAATGTTTAATTTAAGATATGCTTTTGAGATTAACTCGTTAGTTGTAATGTAGTTTGAAGAATTTACAATTGTTTCACGTGAAACGTCACTTAACGATATGATATTATCAATAGGAGTATAACAATCATTTTTGAAAAAGCAATGTTCGATATTACTTGCGGCTTTGCTTTCGAAAATGTCAAACGGTCTTAGGTTTCCATAACTTCCGGCACTACCGATAAAAATTAAAAAATCAGGTTTATCAAATTCACAAAGTTTTGTTAGGTTTATTGCGCTATCTATCAATCCAATTCCAATAGGCAATGCAAAAGGAAATATTTCTTCGTTTCCACTACTTATGATTTTAATATGTTTCACGTGAAACCTTTATTTGCAATCTAAAACAATTTTATATTTTTCAACAATTGTTTGTGGTTTTGTAATGATTTTTGTTTCATCAGGCGTTAAAAAAATAACTTCTTTTATTTTGCAATTTTTGTATGTTTTTTTTATTTTGTTAATGATTTTGTATTGAATTTTATCGTTATCGACAACAGCAATTTTAATATTTTTAAACTTCGCATCCTCTGGAGCATAAAACTCATTATCAAGCCACATATTGATTTGATCAATATCACCGACTAAAATATATCCGTTTTGAACTCTGAAATATTTAAAAGGAAAAGTTAACGTATCATCGTGTGTTTGGATTAAGATAGCTTCTTTTTTAGGGACTACATATTGTTTATATACTTTTGTAAAAACAACATCAAAAGCGAAAAGTTTAATCGCAAGAAGTAAAAATAAAAGTTTTTTCAATTTTTTCTCCTAAATTCTTACGGAAATTCCGTTATTTTTAAGGTAATTTTTTAAATCGATAATATCAATTTCTTTAAAGTGAAAAATACTTGCCGCAAGTGCAGCATCGGCAGAGTGTTCGAAAACTTCTTTAAAATGTTCCATTTTTCCTGCTCCACCGCTTGCTATTACGGGCACGTTTACGAGTTTGCTTATTTTTTCGGTTATTTCGATATCAAATCCGGCTTTTGTGCCGTCTGCGTCCATTGAAGTTAGGAGTATCTCACCAGCTCCTCTATCTACGACTTCCTTAGCCCATTTTATAGCATCAAGTCCGGTATCTTCACGACCACCTTTTATAAAAACGTTCCATTTATTGGGAGCGACTTTTTTAACGTCAATCGCTACTACTATACATTGAGAACCGAATCTTTTACTTGCTTCATTTATAAATTCCGGTCTTTTGACGGCGGCTGAATTTATAGAGACTTTATCACATCCGACGTTTAATAAATCGTAAATATCATTTAATTCGCTAATACCTCCTCCTACGGTTAGAGGAATAAATACTTCTTTTGAAACTTCTTTTACGATATCGACAATAGGTTTTCTTCCTTCATGACTTGCGGTAATATCAAGAAAGGTGAGCTCGTCCGCACCTTCTTCGTTATATCTGATAGCTGCTTCTACAGGGTCTCCCGCATCACGCAGTCCTACAAAATTTACTCCCTTAACAACCCTGCCGTCTTTTACATCAAGACAAGGAATGATACGTTTGGCAAAATACTCCATAAATAGCCTTTTTTGTTATAATTTTATCAAACTATTTACATTTTTAAAAAGGATATGCTATAATCAAGGCAAAGAAAAAATTCGGACAAAATTTTCTTAAAGATAAGCACTATTTAGAAAAAATCTCCGAAGCGATGCCCAATACCGATAATTTAGTTGTTGAAATTGGGCCTGGCTTAGGCGATTTAACAGAAAAGTTGCTGGAAAAAAGAAGAGTTCTGGCATACGAAATAGATAAAGATTTATGTGAAATTTTAAAAGAGAAATTTCCTAACCTAAATCTTAAATGCGGTGATGTATTAGAGTATTGGCAAAAAGGTAGTTTAGCAGAGGAAGATTATGATTTGATTGCGAATCTTCCTTATTACGTCGCTACCAATATAATTTTAAGGGCCTTAAGAGACCCTAAATGTAAAAACATTTTGGTTTTAATTCAAAAAGAAGTTGCGGATAAATTTTCAGCCAAACTTGGTGAGAAAAATTATAGCTCATTAGCTATTTTGGCAAGTCAAGTTGCTGATGTTAAAAAACTATTTGATATACCGCCGGGTGCTTTTGTCCCGGCTCCGAAAGTAACAAGTAGTGTCATAGAGTTTAGAAAATTTAAAGATTCTTATGACGAGGAGTTTGCAAAGTTTTTAAAAATAGCTTTTGCAAATCCGAGAAAAACTCTCAAAAAAAATTTATCCGCAGTATATAAAAACTTCGATCCGAAAGAATTCGGGCTTGCCGATACTATAAGACCTCACCAAGTTGACGGCTCTACTTTTTTCCGGCTCTTTTCTGCGCTAAAAGAAAGGAGTGAGTATGGAAAAAGAAAAAAAAGAGATAACTCTTGATGAAGCAATAAAAAATACAATAGAAGAAAATCTTAAAAACGATACCGAAAAAAATCAAAATAACAATCAAAACCAAAATCAAGAAAAATCTGAGAAAAAAGAGTATAAAAAAAATAATTATCAAAAAAACAACCAAAAAAGAACGACTTATAAATCTCTCCAACCTCAAAAAAACGTAAATGAAAAAAATTTCGTTTGGTTTAAAGACTTAAATAAAGCTTTTGACGAAAACGAAAAAATTCATCAAGCAAGACTAAGTTGTTTTAATAAAATCGATAGCAATAAAAAAGGGTGGGTTAGATTTACTCCTCTTGGCGGACTTGACGAAATCGGTGGAAACTGTGCCGTTTTAGAAACGGAAGATAGCGCTATTATTATCGATTGCGGTATGAGTTTTCCAAGCGAAGATATGCATGGTGTGGATATTTTGATTCCTGATTTTAGTTATCTTAGAGAGATAAGACATAAAATTAAAGGTTTAATTATCACACACGGACACGAAGACCATATCGGAGCGGTGCCTTATTTATTTAAAGAGATGCAATTTCCTATTTACGGGACAAGTTTACCTCTTGCAATGATAGAAAATAAGTTCAAAGAACACAAAATGCTTCAATACAAAAGCTATTTTAGAAGCGTAAAAAAACGTCATCCGATTCAAATCGGGGATTTTAAAGTAGAGTGGATTCATATGACTCACTCTATCGTTGATAGCTCTTCTCTTGCTATTCAAACACCTATCGGTACGATTATTCATACCGGAGACTTCAAAATCGACCATACACCGATTGACGGATATCCACCTGATTTACACAGACTCGCACATTACGGAGAAAAAGGTGTATTGGCACTGTTTAGCGACTCTACAAATTCATATAAACCGGGAGTTACTCCGAGTGAAAGCGTAGTGGGTAAGACGTTTGAAGATTTGTTTATGAAGACAAAAGGCAGAGTTATTATGTCTACCTTCTCGTCAAACATTCACAGGGTATATCAGGCTATAGAAAAAGGTATTAAGTTCGGAAGAAAAGTGTGTATTATCGGTAGAAGTATGGAACAAAACCTAAATGTTGCTATGGATTTGGGATATATCAAATTGCCAAGAGATATTTTTATAGACCCGTATGAAATAGGAAAATATCAAGATGAAGAGATTTTGATTATTACTACTGGAAGCCAGGGTGAGAGTATGAGTGCTCTTTATAGAATGGCGATTGATGAGCATAGACACGTAAAAATTAAAGAGGGCGATCAAATCATTATTTCGGCAAAAGCGATTCCTGGTAATGAGCCTACCGTTTCTCAGCTTATTAACTTTTTGATGAAAAAAGGCGCAAAAGTAGCTTATCACGAATTTAGTGAGATTCACGTCTCGGGGCACGCAAGCCAAGAAGAGCAAAAATTAATGCTAAGACTTGTAAAACCTAAATATTTCTTCCCGGTACACGGAGAATACAATCACTTGATGAAACATAGAGAAACAGCTATTTCTACCGGAATGGACGAGAAAAATATTTTTGTTATGGAAGACGGAGAGCAGTGGGAAATTACACCTAAAAAAGTAAGAAAAGTTAAAAACGTAAAAGTAGGAAAAATCTATATTGACAATCAAATCAACGAGCAAATTGAAACCGATGTCGTAATTGACAGACAAAAACTTGCCAATGAAGGTATCATAATGATAGTTGCGCAAGTTGACAAACAAAACAAAAAACTAATAGGACGCCCGAGAGTTACGACATTCGGTATTATCGCCGACAAAGAAGATAAAGCTTTCGCAAAAGAGATGGAAGATTTATTAATCAACTACATCGACCATGCAAAAGATTATGTTTATGAAAAAAATAGAATATTCGAAAACGAGCTTAGAAACGTTATAAGAAAACACGTATTTAGAAAAACAAAAAAATATCCTACAATCGTACCAATGGTTTACTTTATGTAAACCTCTTTTTTTATTTCTTCAAAACACACTTTCCCTTATTATCTTTACAGCAATAAAGAAACTTGATATAATAACACTAAAAGTTTAAGGAGGGGAATATGGAAAAAAAAGAAAATAAAATCGAATATCCTAGAATGTGGGGATTTAGAATTATCGGTGAAGATAAAGAAAAAATGAGAGCGGCGGTTAAAGAGTGTATTGATAATCAGGAGTGTAAAATAGAAGATAATAACCAAAAAGGGAAATATTATTCTCAAAAATTCGAAGCATACGTAACAAGCGAAGAAGAGAGAAACGAGTTTTTCAAAAGACTTCAAAATCATAAGGATATTAAATTCGTTCTATAAAATATTACGATAAAAATGCCGAAATTCTCGCTAAAAGGTACGATAGTGCCGATATGCGGGAATTTTATGAATTTATTATTCCTTATTTAAAAGGAAAAACCTTACTTGATATAGGGTGCGGGAGTTGTAGGGACGTTGCTTTTTTTACAAGTTTGGGGTTTGATGTAGAATGTGTCGAGCCTTCAATCGAATTTAGAAAAATTTGCTCCAAAAAAGATTCTTCAATCAAAATCTACAATCAAAAGCTTCCTCATATAAAACTTTCAAAAAAATATGATGTTGTTACTTTAATAGGCGTTTGGATGCATTTAAGAAAATTTTATTATGTAAAAGCTATCGAAAACTTAAAGAGTTTATTAAAAAGAAAAGGCGTTTTGATTTTGAGTTTTTCTACTAAAAAAAGAGACGGCTTTGATAGCATAAATACGAAAAACTTAAAATTTCTCTTTTTAAAAAACGGGTTTAGATTGTTAAAAGAGAATATTTCAAACGATTCGCTTGATAGAAAAATCGATTGGGTCACTCAGGTTTATATTTTAGATAAAATTACATAAAAAAGGTTTGCTATGATTTTGAATACTCCTATTGATATGCACTTGCATCTTAGAGAAGGAAAAATGTTAAAAGACGTTATTCCTTACAGCGCAAAGCAATTCGCAGCTGCGGTTATTATGCCAAACCTCGTACCTCCTGTGGATAATAGACAAAGACTTGAATCTTATAAAGAAGAAATTTTGGCAAATAGTGAGAATTTTACGCCTTTAATGAATGTTTTTATGAGAGAATATACTGAAGATGAGCTTTTGGATTTGGCTGAAGATATTTTTGCAATTAAACTTTATCCGGCGGGAATTACTACAAATAGTGAAGGCGGGGTAAAGTCTATAGAAAACGTATATCCCGTTCTTGAGATTATGCAAGAGCTTAATATTCCGCTTTCCGTACACGGAGAAACAAACGGATTTGTTCTTGATAGAGAAAGAGAATTTGCCGTTGTTTATGAAAAACTCGCACGTGATTTTCCTAAGCTGAAAATAATTATGGAGCATGTAGGAAGTGCCGAACTTCTTGATTTGTTGGATAGATACGATAATCTTTATGCGACGGTTACTCTTCATCATCTATTATTGACTCTTGACGATTTAATCGGAGGCGCTTTAAACCCTCATAATTTTTGCAAACCCGTAATTAAAACTCCAAAAGATAGAGACGCTATCCAAAAATTCGTAAAATCGGGACATAAAAAAGTGATGTTCGGAAGCGACAGTGCCCCTCATCCTATAAAAAACAAATTAAAAGGAGCGGCGGGGTTGTTTAGTGCTCCTGTTATTTTACCTGCTCTTGCGGAGTTTTTTGACGGAGATATCGAAACTTTCCAAAAATTTATCAGCGATAACGCAAGAGAAAACTTCAATCTAAACGTTCCTGAAAAAAAAGTTGAAATTATAGAAGAAGAGTGGACTGCTCCTTATATCGTAGGAGAAGTTAAACCTATGTTTGCTGGAAGAGTGTTTAGATATAAAGTTTTGTAAAATTTTTGTAAATTTTTTCCTCTTCTTTTCTTCGTTTTTGTGGTGGTTTTGGCTTCATTTAAGATAAAAAGAGTCCCTAAATCTCGGTATTTTTTAAGGTTTTAATAAGTTTATGGGAGTATAATTTTCTGAATTTGAGTTCAGGAGAGACAATGAAAAAAGTAATCAAAAGGGACGGAAGTTACCAAAACTACTATCCTTATAAAATCGAAGACGCAATAAAAAAAGCTTTTGAAGCGACCGGTGTTAGTTATGATTTTAATGTTTTTGAAGAGGTGATAAAACAGCTTCAAAAAATTGAAACACCGGAAGTTGAATTTATTCAAGATTTGATAGAGAAGTCTTTATACAAGCACGGCTATTTTGACGTAATGAAAAATTTTATGCTCTATAGACATCTTCATAAATTGCAACGCGAAAATTTGCTTGATAAAGAAGCTACTTATATCAATTGTAATACTACTATCGAAGAGTATATAAATAAAGCCGATTGGAGAATTAATGCAAACTCCAATACCGGATATTCACACGCTGGACTTATTAATAATACGGCCGGTAAAGTTATAGCGAACTTTTGGCTTGATAAAATCTACTCTCCTGAAGAAGGAAAAGCTCATAGAGAAGGGGATTATCATATTCATGACTTGGATTGTTTGGCTCCTTATTGTGCGGGGTGGAGTTTGAGAAATCTCTTAAACGAAGGATTTAACGGAGTTAGAGGTAGGGTTGAGGCAAAAGCTCCGAGCCACTTTAGAAGCGCTCTTGGACAGATGGCGAATTTCTTGGGGATACTTCAGAGCGAATGGGCGGGAGCTCAGGCTTTTAGTAGTTTTGATACGTATTTGGCTCCTTATGTTTTTAAAGACAAACTATTATTTAAAGAAATAAAAGAAGCAATTGAGAGTTTTGTGTATAACCTGAACGTACCGGCTCGCTGGGGGCAGAGTCCTTTTACGAATATTACCCTTGATTTTAAAGTACCGGATGATTTGAAAGACCAAATTCCAACTCGCAATAACAGACATCTTTTTGAGGGTATTGAAGATGAAGAGCTTTTGGCAAAACTTAAAAAAAGAAACCCTAAAATCAAAAAACTAACAGATGCGACCTATAAAGATTTCGAACCTGAAATGCAAGAGATTATAAAAGCGTATTATCAGGTGATGACGGAAGGTGACGCAATAGGCCAGCCTTTTACGTTTCCGATACCGACGGTAAATATTACCGAAGATTTTGATTGGGATAGTGAAGCGGCTAAGGCTTTATGGGAAAATACGGCAAAAATAGGGAGTAGTTATTTTCAAAATTTCATTGGAAGTCAGTACATTATCGATGAAAACGGCAACAAAGTAAGAAATCCTAACGCTTATGAACCCGGAGCCGTTAGAAGTATGTGCTGTAGGCTTCAACTTGATTTAAGAGAACTTCTAAAAAGAGGCGGTGGGCTTTTCGGAAGTGCCGAGATGACGGGAAGTATAGGAGTTGTGACTATTAATATGGCTCGTCTTGGGTATTTGTTTAAGGGTGATAAAGAAGCTTTGCTTGAAAGGCTTGCGGAGCTTATGGATTTGGCAAAATCGACACTTGAGAAAAAACGCAAATTCGTTCAAGAAATGTATGATAGAGGTCTTTATCCGTATACGAGAAGATATTTGCCGGGATTTAATAATCACTTTTCAACCATAGGCGTAAACGGAATGAATGAAATGATTAGAAATTTCACAGGTGATAGGGAAAATATTGCCACTGAAAAAGGGATAGAGTTTGCTAAAGAGGTGCTTGAATTTATGAGAGAAAGACTCAAAATTTATCAAGAAGAAACGGGTAATCTTTATAATCTTGAAGCGACTCCTGCCGAGGGTACGACATATAGATTCGCAAAAGAGGACAAAAAGAGATTTCCTGATATCATTCAAGCCGGATTTGAAGACACTCCATATTATACGAACTCATCTCAGCTGCCGGTGGATTATACGGATGACCCTTTTGAAGCGCTTGAGCTTCAAGATGAATTACAAACGATGTATACCGGAGGTACGGTACTTCATTTATATATGAGCGAAAAATTAAGCTCACCTGAGGCTGCCAAAAACTTGGTAAAAAAAGCGATTACTAATTTTAGACTGCCGTATATTTCGATAACACCGGTATTTTCCGTGTGTCCGAAACACGGATATATCGCAGGAGAGCACGAATATTGTCCGTATTGCGACGAAGAACTTTTAGAAGAACTTGAAAATAAGGAGTAAAAATGGAAGTAAAAACATTAACTAAAGAAGAATTACTAAAAAAAGTGGAACACAAACGCCAAAAATGTATGGTTTACACAAGAGTTATGGGATACCATAGACCGGTAGAGAGTTTCAATATCGGTAAAAAAGCCGAGCATAAAGAGAGAAAGTATTTTAAAGAATGTTAGGTATCTTTTCGTTTCAAAAATTCTCGACTCTTGATTTTCCCGGGTGCCTTGCGGCTATTATTTGGTTTAGCGGGTGCAATATGCGCTGTCCTTATTGTTACAATAAAGATGTGGTTTTCGGAGAAAAAAGAATAGAAGAAGATGAAATTTTGGACTTTTTAAAAAAAAGAGTAGGTTTGCTTGACGGGGTTAGTTTTACGGGAGGGGAAGCTACTTTATATAAAAACTTGATTCCTTTTAGTCAAAAAATTAAAGATTTGGGATTTGATATAAAACTTGATACCAACGGGTTAAATTTTGATGTTATTAGGAATATGGTTGAAAAAAATCTTGTAGATTATATTGCTCTTGATTTTAAAGCGCCACCTGAAAAGTTTGAATTAATTACCAAAAACAGACATTATGAAAAATTTGAAAAAACGCTTGATTTTTTGATTGGAAGTGACGTTGATTTTGAAGTCCGCACTACCGTTCATACCGACTTTTTAGATGAAAACGATATCAATGAAATTATCAAAATACTCCACCAAAAAGGCTACAAGGGAACTTATTATCTTCAAAACTACTTCGAAACCGAAAAAGAGACTATCGGAAATATCGGACCTCAAAAAAGAAAACTTGATACTTCAAAACTTCTTGATTTAATTCCTATTGAATTTAGGAATTTTTGACTTTTTGTATGTATTTGTATATACTTTTTAAAAAGGAGCTTATATGGAAGCGATTGCAAAAGTTTTTTATAACGGTAATTCTCAAGCTATTAGAATCCCGAAAGAGTTAAGAATAGATAGTGATGAAGTAAAAATCATAAAAGAAGGTGAAAGATTGATTATTGAACCGCTCAATCCGAGAAAAGGTTGGAATGAAGCTTTTAAAGAAATGAGAAAAAACGGAGATGATGAACTTTTAATTGATGATATGCTTGATGGGGATTTTAATGTATGAGCAATATTCAATCGTTCTTGTCAATTTAGACCCAACAATAGGAAGCGAAATAAAAAAAACTAGACCTTGTGTAATTATATCCCCGAATGAAATGAATTTTAATATAAAAACCTTAATTATTGCTCCTATGACTTCAAAATCAAAAGAATATCCCACAAGAGTTAAAATAAAAGATGATTCTTTCATTGTGTTAGATCAAATAAGAACGATTGATAAAAAAAGAGTTATTAAACAGCTTGGAAAAATTGATTTAAAAACTATTTCCGAAATTAAAAAAATTCTGAATATAATGCTTGTGGAGTAAAGATGAATCTTTTTGATTTGTATTATGAAGATTATGAAAAGTGGTTTGAAAAACACCCTAAAATTTACGAAGAAGAGCTAAAGACAATGAAAACCCTATTGCCAAAAGGCAGGGGAATGGAAATAGGAGTCGGAAGTGGACGTTTTGCCGCTCCTCTTGGTATAAAATTCGGTATAGAGCCAAGCCGTAAAATGGCTGAGATTGCAAGAAATAGAGGCATTGAAGTCCTTGAAATTACGGCTGAAGAGATGGATTTTGAGGAAGAATTCGATTTTATTTTGATGGTAACGACGATTTGCTTTGTAAAAGACCCTCTAAAAACTATTCAAAATTGTTATAAGGCTTTGAAAAAAGGTGGATTTTTACTTGTAGCTTTTGTGGATAAAAACTCTCCTCTTGGGAAAACATATGAAAAAAATAAGCAAAATTCAAAATTTTACGCGCCGGCAACTTTTTTCAGTAAAGACGATATAATTAATCTAATGAAAAAGGCAGGATTTAAAAATTTTGAATGCAAAGAAAACCTATACGGTGATAGCTTGGATAATTTAAAATTTAAAATAAACGACTGCAACGGCGGAGCTTTTAAAGTTATAAGGGGTAAAAAGTGAAATTTTCAATAGTTTTTGACAATTACGTAGCAAATGAAAAGCTTGAGAGTTTTTGGGGATTTAGCTGTGTAATAAACGATTATTTTCTGTTTGATACGGGAAGCAACGGACGTGCACTTGTAAGAAATATGGCAAAAATGGGAGTTGAAATTAATGAGCTTAAGTATCTTTTCATTTCACATCCTCATTGGGACCATATAGGTGGGATTGATAGCGTTTTGGATATTAATCCTTATATGACTCTTTTTTTGCCGGATAGTCTCTCAAAACTCTATATCAGGGATTTAAAAAGACTAAGTCGAGAAGTAAAAGTAATCCACGAAAATCCTACTAAACTTTTTGGTAAATTTTACTCTACAGGCGTTATGATGCCAATAGGGGAGCAGTCTTTGGTGATTGATGAGGGGGATTTTAGCATTGTAGTGACAGGGTGTGCTCATCCGGGAATTGTCAATATCGTTCGTCGTGCTATAGAAATGTTAAATAAGCCCGTTTTATACGCTCTTGGAGGGTTTCATCTTATGAGAAGCGGTGAGAGTGAAATTATTGAAGTTATAAAAGCACTTAAAGCTTTGGGAGTTGAGTACGTAACTCCTACTCACTGCTCCGGAGATTTGGCAATAGAGATTTTTAAAGCTGAATACTCAGAAAACTACATCCCTGGAGGAGTAGGAAGAATTATTGAATTTTAAGGAGAAAATATGAGATATATACTATTGGCTTTGATAGCGATTTTTGTCGTAGGATGTTCTTCGAAGACTATTGTAAAAAAACAAAATCCGAGTGTTGAAATGCAAAAACAAGACGCTCAAAAAGCGTGGAAAGATTTGGATAAAGAGTGATTATTTTTTTCTCGGCCTTTTTAAATTTTCTTCGATTATATCGTCATAAGCCCATTTTTTGAGGGTTTTTTCTATAATTTCTTGTGGAAGTTGAGGTTTGTCATACATGCCTTTTGCCGCTCTTTGACGTTGTGCTTCATATAAGATTACCGCATTTGCAACCGATACGTTTAAACTCTGGCTCATACCGTACATCGGAATAATTACTTTTTTATCAGCATATTTGATACTAATTTCACTTGCTCCGTCCACTTCATTTCCGAGGACTATTAAAGTAGGCTTTGTATAATCCACTTCTCTAAAATCAACCGTGTCTTCATCAAGAAGAGTAACCACTACCTGATAACCTTGAGATTTGATATCTTTATAAAACTTTTCGATATCATCCACATACTCGTGAAAAATCCATTTATGAGCGCCCATTGTGATTTCGTTGTTGAGTTTTACTTTTTTTTGGTGACGATAATATAATTTTCCCACATTTACCGCATCACAAGTTCTAACTATTGCCGATAGGTTATGAGGGGAATATACGTAATCCATAAAAACTCTCAAAGTATCTTGGCGAGTCTCTAAAATACGTTTCATTTTATTGAGTCTCTCTTCGCTTACTAAATACACCTCACTCCTTTTTTAATTGAAATTATACTCAATTTGTCGTATAATATTAAATAAACTATACTACAAGGTTGAAACATGAATGCAAAAATTACTTTGTATAGTGAAAAAGAATTGATAGAAAAAATAAAAAAATATGCAAAAGAAAAAAATACGAGCGTATCAAGTTTAGTGAACGAATTTTTTAAATCATTACTTGAAAAAGAAGAAGATTTTCCTATTACTAATTCACTTAGCGGAATATTGAAAAATAAAAATATTTCAAAAGAAGATTATGAAAAACATCTTGAGGAAAAATATTTATGAAAGTATTATTAGATATAAATATCGTACTTGATTTTTTTATGGAAAGAGAACCCTATTTTAAAGAAATAAAAAAAATATTTAATGCTGTTGAAAAACGAAAAATTGACGGTTTCTTATGCGCTTCAAGTATGGATACGATTCATTATTTGGTGCAAAAAGCATATAATAAAAAAACGGCTGATGATGTAGTATATAAATTATTAAAACTTTTTGATGTTACACCCGTTACTAAAGAAGTGTTATTAGAAGCGCTTAATTCCGGATTTAATGATTTTGAGGATAGTATAATATATTCAAGTGCCTATTTGCAAGGTATAGATTTTATTATAACGAGAGATAAAAAAGGATTTAAAACTTCAAAAGTCAAAGTTTTAACTCCCGTTGAGTTTTTGTCTAAGATAGTTGATTAAAATTTTATTTATCTTTAATGTCTTCAAAAAATTCGCAAATATCAATATTCAATACTTTAGATAATTTATAAAGATGTTCGAGATTGAAGTGTTTTCCGTATCTTACGTTTTCACAATTTGAATAAAAAGCTACTGATTTTATACCTATTTCTAAGGCAAGTTCAAGTTGGGAATATCCTTTTTGAATTCTTTTTTTCTTAACATTAAATCCTATTTTTTTGTAAAAATCCTCTATCTCTTTGTTCATAAATATAATAATCCTATCGGATAAATTGACATAAGAATAATAAGAAGATATAATTTTTTTGTCTTTATCCTATAGGATAATATAAAGGAGAGAGAATGAAAAAACTATTAGTGTCAGTAACGGTATTGGGAACTTTTCTTTTAACAGGCTGTGGAATTCAAACTTTTAATGCTTCACCGGAACAGATTAAAAAACAAAACCTTACGCCAAGAGATGTTGTGAATGAAAATAAATATGTTTATAAGATTTTTGGTGATAGCGAAAAGAAAACTTTATTTACAGTTATGAATATGGTAAGCATAGATAACATTAATGCAAACGACGCTGAAAGAGCGGTAACTGATTTAGCTGATTATTGTGAAAAGATTGGTGGAAAATGGTTTTATGGAAAAAAATTTGTAAGTTTAAATCTTAATTTTGGTATGCTTAATCCAATAAATAAATATAGAGCAATAAAAAACAAAAACACTACAATACCGGGACTTGGTATGTGTAAAACAAATAACGGAAAGAATTTTTATTTATATGAACTTGGACTTTTCGATACGCAATTACAAAACATAGCGGCAAGTTTAGGCGGAGGAGTAAGAATAAAATGGCATAGATATTTTAAAATTGAGTATGAAAATCCGATGCCTCTAAAAAAAGACTATGTTTTAGACTCTTTCATGCCGTTTTTAACACATAATAATTACTCGAATGTTGATAAAATCGTAAAAGATTATGACAGAATAAAAAATTACGGAAGAGATAATTATTATTTAATTACGACATATCCTATTTGTAAATATTTAGGAGGAACTGAATATATTGCAACCGACGTTGGGACGGGTATGAAAATAATGACGATGAAAGATTATCTTTTTATGATGTATGATAAACTCTATAAACAGTTCGGAGAAAAAAACGAAAATCCTAATATTGAGCTTAAAATGTTTCCTGTGAGTAAAAAAGGTTATATTTGGTGCGAAAATAAAAATAATCCTCAAAAACAGTTTATGCTCATTTGGAACGATATTTATAAATTTTTTGAGACTAAAAAAGGGATTGATTACAGTTTAATTAAAAATTTGAAAAAAGAAATTAAAAATAATTAAAAACTCGCCTTTTTGGTGAGTTTATAGTATTAATTAAGTTTTTTTAAACAACGACAAAAATAGCCCCGTTGCTGCGATTATGACGATAATAGGAGTAGGAGAGAGGTCGTAGAAATAGCTTATTATGATTCCCGCACTCATAAATATAAAAGCCAAAATCGAGCTTAAAATAATCATTTGATAAAATCTTTTGGTGAATTTTTCCGCAATAAGTGGAGGAATCGTAAAGAGCGCCAAAATCAAAATAATACCTATAGCCCTAACGCTTATGACAATCGTAAGAGATGTTAAAACCAAAAAGTAAGTAAACAAAAGATTCGAATTTATACCTCTTATTTTCAAAAACTCCATATCATAGCTCATTGCAAGAAATCTGTTATATAAAACGAGAATGGAAACTATCAAAATCAAATCCACTATTCCCATTAACAGCAAATCTTTATTTTCCACAAGTAAAATATTTCCGAATAGATAACTCAATGCGTCCGCATTGTATCCAGGTGCAAGTGATAAAAATATAATACCGATACTCATACCCACGGCCCATATTACACCTATAAGGCTGTCTGCTCTATGTCTGTAAAATATTGTTATCAAAGCCAATATAAGAGCCAATATTACGGTAAAAATAGTAGTTGTTAATAAAATCGAAGTACCTAAAAATATTCCGATTCCTATCCCTCCGAAACTTCCGTGAGCTATACTTCCCGTAATGGCGGTTGCTTTATTTATTACGATTAAAGAGCCTATTATGCCTATTGCTATACTTAAAAGTATGCTTGCATAAATTGATGTGTTAATTAAATCCCACAACTCTCATCCTTTAAAAATTCTATAAGTTCCACTTCACAAAAATGTTTATCTTTTGGAATATTTAGTTTCGGTCCTTCGTGAATTACTGCTTTTTTGTGAATATATGCTATTTTATCTACGTCTCTTAATAGTATTTTTATATCGTGACTTACTACAAGACGGGTAATTTCAAGCGATTCGATTAAATCGAGTATCTCTTTTTGACCTGTAGGGTCTATTGCGCTTGTCGGCTCGTCCATCATTACTATTTTGGGTTCGCTTACAAGCGCTCTTGCAATTAAAACTTTTTGTCTTTGGCCTCCTGAGAGGTCTTTTATTTTTCTATCTTTAAATTGATAAATTTTTAGTTTGTTTAGTATTTCGTTTGCTTTTTCTTTATCTTCTTTTGAGTAGAAAAATTTGCCTTTTTTAAGTCTTCCTTGAAGTACTATGTCAAAAACCGTAATAGGAATATCAAGAGAAAAATTGGTATGCTGAGGTACGTAGCCTATTATTTGGCTGTTGTCTTTAGGAGGTTTTCCATAAATTTTTACTTCCCCCGTGCTCGGTTTTAAAAATCCCAAAAGAATTTTTAAAAGAGTAGTTTTTCCGCCTCCGTTCGGTCCTATTATCGCCATAAATTCTTTATCTTCAAGAGAAAAGTTAATATCTTCCAAAACCCACTCTTTTTCATATTTGAAATAGAGATTTTTGACTTCTACGGCTCTCATTTAAGAGCCTCGATTAAAGAGTTTATAGTTTTTAGAGGGTTTTCGTTTAGAGGAGAAATAGTTACCACATCGGCACCGATTTTACCTGCCACTATTTTTGCGTATTTAGTCGGAAATTCCGGAGATATTATTACCGTTTTTATGTTTTCTTTTTTTGCGAGTTTGATAATCTTAGCCAAATATGCAAAGCTTGGTGATTTTCCTTCTTTTTGTAAAGCTATTTCTTTTATTAAAAAATCTTTTGCGAAATAGTGAAATGACGGATGAAAAGTCAAAAATGCTTTTTGTTTTATTGTTAAAAAGCCTTTTTTTTCAAGATTTGAAAGTTTTGATACGAATGTTTGGTAGTTTTTTAGGTAAAAAGCTTTGTTTTTCGGGTCGTTTTGAATAAGCGTATCAAGGACCGTTTTTGCTTGGAGCATTAAAAGAGCCGGACTTAGCCAAATATGAGGATTCGAATCTCTTTTTATAAGTTTTCCGAAATCTATAATTTTGATTTGAGGGTTTATTTCTTTAATTTTTTCAATATATTTTTTATCAAAAGGCACTCCTATCGTGAAATAGATTTGAGAATTTTTAAGAGCCTTTAATTGTTTGAAATCAGGTGCGTAAGTAGCCGGAGAATTTCCAGGAGGTACCATAACGTTAACGTTTACCTTATCTCCTCCTATTGCTTTAACAACTCCTTTTTGCGGCAGTATCGTCACACTTATATTCAAGGCAAAAAGCGGTGTCACAAACAACATTATTAATAAAATTTTTAATTTTTCACTTTTTACTTTTAATTTTTTTGCATTCATCACAAATTCCTTTAAATTTAACCTCGATTTCTTCTATATCGTATTCGCTGTAATTCGATAAACTCAAAATATCTTCCGCATTGAAAGGTTTTAAGCAATATATTTTTTTACAAATTTTGCATTCGAAATGCGGGTGTATGGGGTTGTGAATTTTGCAGTTTAGTTCATAAAACCCTATGCCTTCGCTATTTTTGATTTCTCTAATCGTATGTTTTTTTAAGAGATGTTTTAAATTTCTATAAATAGTCGCTTTATCTACATTTAGTTTTATTTGCAACTCTTTTGCACTCATTATTCCTTTTTCATTTAACAACAATGCTATTTGAAGTTCCGTTTTTTTGAGATTTTCTATTTTGTCACAACTCATAATAAAATTATATCAAAATGCAACTCAGTTGCAAAATTATTTTTCTTTTGGAGTAAAGCCGAAAACTTTTTTAAATTCTTTTATAAAATGACTTTGATCACTAAATCCGGCTCTAACGGCTACATAGGCTAAGTTTTTCTCTTTTTTCATAAGTTCAAGAGCAAAATTAAGTCTTTTGATAATAATATATTGATGAGGAGTGAGTCCCGTTTGATTTTTAAAAAGTCTCAAGAAGTGATATTTACTGATATGCTCCAAATAGGCTAAATTTTCCAATTTTATTTTTTGAGTAAAGTTTTCATCTATATATTCGATAGATTTTTTAAGAGTGATTTTAGGTAATTTTATCTCCTTTGAAAAACTAAGTAACTCTTCAAAAAAGAAATAGATATTTTCCTCTTGTTTTTCGTACATTTTTAAAAAAAGAGAGTTTAATTTTGTAGAATTTATTTTGTTTTTAAAAATTATATTTTCTTTATTTATTATCTCTTTTGTGATGCTATTAACAAAGCTTTTTTCAAAGACAACGCTTTTATAGCCCCAAATACCGCCTTTTACATAATGAATTTCATACGGATTTATTATTCTAAAATCGTTTTTTTTATAATGTATTGTCTTGTTTTTAAAATTAACAACGCATTCTCCGTCAGTTATTAAAGCGAATGAATAAGTATCGTGAAAATGGGGTTTAAATTGGGTGTTTTGATACTTGCTCGTTATTAAAAAGATGTCGTTTTGGATTTTTAGCATCTTTTTTCCTTCATCAATTTTCTTATTGTAAATAAAAAATTAATTTTTAGATAGTAAAATATTGCGAAAGGAATTAAAATGATGAAAAAAGCGTTTTTATTATGGCTTGATATTGCAATTTTTATGTTTTTGGTTATTTTTGCCGGATTTATCGTTTTTAGTGATATTATGACTTATACGAATTTTTGGTTTTATATGAAAGAGATATTTATTTCGATTTTTATAATTACTATTTTTTTCAGTATTTGGGCGATAGGGTATTTTTTTAATCTGCATGGATTTAAAGTACAAGGAATTAAGCAATATCTTAAAATTTATTGGAGTATTTTATGGAGAGCTCTTATAATCGTTACTCCTATAATAGGATTGATAGCAGTTATATTTAAAGGGTCGATTTTTAGTAGAATACTTACGATTTTTATCGAAATATTGGCCGGATTTCCAGCGATATATTGGTATCTTAAAAAATTGGAAAAAAACGGTTGAAAAATTTCATAAATTTGTTATAATTTCAATCCACAATCCGGCGTAGCTCAGTCGGTAGAGCAGACGGCTGTTAACCGTCGGGTCGCAGGTTCGAGTCCTGCCGCCGGAGCCACTAAAACTCAAAAAATCCTCATAAATTACCAAATCAAAAATAAAAAAATAAAATTAGAAATAAGAAATAAATAAAACTATTATTGAATAACAGGGGTCAGTCACTTTGATGAGTTAAATTAGCAAGGGCTTTAAAAGCCCGAACTAAGGAGGTAAAAACTTTTAAGGAGGGGAAATCAGTTGAAATTATATTAAAATAATCTTAAATTTCGCTTAAATTTTCAGTTAATAAAATTTTTTAATACCTCAAAAAAGCTGTCGCTTTTGATGATATATTTATTATTCATAAATTCAAACTCGAGCTTATAAGAGTGTAGCATTAGCCTATTTGCTCCCGTTTTTGCAATTCTTTCTTTTTCGGTTACGAGTTTGTTTAAGTATCTGTCGGCAAAATCGTTATCCACTCCATAAAGAGGGTCTCCTACAATCGGATGACCTATACTGAATAAATGGACTCTTATTTGGTGTTGTCTTCCTGTGAGCAGGTCACATTCTACAAGTGTATAGTTATCAAAAATTTTTATAGGTTTTACAATAGTAACCGACTCTTTTCCTTCCGGGTGAATAATTACTTTTACTTTTATGTTTTCGTCTTTATTAACGGCAATCGGTTTTTTTATCGTCATCTCTTTATCCAAACGACCTTTTACAAGTGCCAAATAACTTTTTTTGATATCCTTATCTTGAAATGCTCTTTTTAAAATACTTTCGGCAAATTTATTTTTGCTGGCCATCACAAGACCGCTTGTCTCTTTATCGAGTCTATGGACGAGATTTGCGTCATTTCCCCATAAAGCCCTTACATCGTCAAGTAAACTTTTAGTATTCGCAAGTTTTTTGGGATGTATTGCTACACCTGAGGGTTTATCGAAAATAGCGAAATGAGTAGTTTCAAAAATAGGTTTTAGTCCGTAGCCGTTGGGTTCGAACATAATGCATTTAAGTTTGCCGGTCGCTTTTTGTGATTTTTGAGTAACTCTTTTACCATTAACACTAACTCTTCCTCTATCAATAGCTCTTTTTGCTTCTCTTAGGTTAAATCCGACTTTTTTTACTAAAAAATCAAGAACTTTTTCATCTTTTATCTCAAACTCTTTTTCAACAAATCCCAAGAAAAACCCTTATTTAACCATATCTTTAAAATTTCTGCTGTTTCCCATTGCGGTGAGTTCGTCTAAACTTGTGAGGTTTTTATTAATGTCTCTTGTGTCTTGTTCTATTTTTTGTTGGAGTTTTGTGAGCTCTTCTTTATATTTTTTCATCTCTTCTTTCATCTCTTCAAGTTCGATTTCTCTTCTGATATCCGCAGTTGCGTCTCTCCACATTCTTTTTACTTTTCCGATAAATTTACCTGTAGTTTTTAGAGCTTCGGGTAGCTTATCCGGACCAAGAACAATAATTGCGATAATAATAATAAACAAAAACTCAGTTGAGCCTATATCAAGCATGCTCGGCCTTTTTTATGACAATTATATCACAAAAGAGTTAAAAACATCTTTAAGTAAAGATTTGATACAATTTCAATAAAAAGGGTATATAATGGTTGAAAGATACGCACGTGAAGAGATGAAAAACCTTTGGACTCAAGAAGCTAAATTCAATGCATGGCTTGAAGTGGAAAAAGCTGCTGTGAAAGCTTGGAATAAATTAGGACTTATTCCTGATGAAGATGCTGAAAAAATTATTAAAAACGCTAAATTCGATATAAAAAGAATTGATGAAATAGAAAGAGAAACAAAACACGACGTTATTGCATTTTTAACAAGTGTAGCCGAGAGTCTTGGTGAAGAGAGCAGATGGGTTCATTACGGAATGACTTCAAGCGATACTATCGATACGGCAGTAGCTCTTCAAATGAGAGACTCTTTAAAAATAATTATTGATGACGTTAAAATAGTAATGGAATCGATTAAAAAAAGAGCTATGGAGCATAAATATACTTTAATGGTTGGAAGAAGTCACGGAATTCACGGAGAGCCTATCACTTTCGGGCTTGTTTTGTCAATCTGGTATGACGAAATGAAAAGACATCTTAAAAACCTTGAAGAAACTCTCGAGGTAATAAGTGTCGGAAAAGTTAGCGGCGCTATGGGTAACTTCGCTCACGCTCCGATTGAACTTGAAGAATTAACTTGCGAATTTTTAGGACTTAAACCCGCACCTATTTCAAATCAAGTTATCCAAAGAGACAGATACGCAAGACTTGCTTCGGCACTTGGATTGCTTGCTTCAACGGTTGAAAAAATCGCAGTAAACATAAGACATTTTCAAAGAACCGAAGTTTATGAAGCGGAAGAGTATTTCTCAAAAGGTCAAAAAGGTTCGTCAGCTATGCCACATAAAAGAAACCCAGTTCTTAGCGAAAATATCACCGGACTTGCAAGAGTTATAAGAGCATATGTAAATCCTGCAATGGAAAATGTGGCTCTTTGGCATGAAAGAGATATTTCTCATAGCTCTGTAGAGAGATTTTGGCTTCCGGATGCGTTTATTACAACTGATTTTATGCTTCATAGATTGAACAATATTATTTCAAATCTTGTGGTTTATCCAGAAAATATGATGAAAAACTTAAATTTAACAGGCGGACTTGTGTTTTCTCAAAGAGTGCTTCTTGAGCTTCCGAAAAGAGGAATCAGTAGGGAAGACGCATATAAAATCGTTCAAAGAAACGCAATGAAAGTTTGGGAAGAATTACAAAAAGGAAAAGCGCCGATTAACGAAAAAGGTGAGAGCTTATTC
This sequence comes from Caminibacter pacificus, assembly GCF_003752135.1. Taxonomy (NCBI): domain Bacteria; kingdom Pseudomonadati; phylum Campylobacterota; class Epsilonproteobacteria; order Nautiliales; family Nautiliaceae; genus Caminibacter; species Caminibacter pacificus. Next base: position 1,590 of record NZ_RJVK01000005.1, on the reverse strand, counting down.
CTTGAAAATTTACTAAAAGATGAAGATTTAAACAAAGTAATGAGCGAAGAGGAAATTAGAAATTTATTCGATTATGAATATTATACGAGAAACGTAGATAAAATTTATAAAAGAGTTTATGGGGAATAATGAAAAAAATAGAACTTGTAAACTTTAAAACTTCAAAAGATTACGAATACAATCTAAAGCGGGTGATAAATATAATTAAAAATTCACCCGCTGATTTTTTACTTTTTCCGGAAGTTTGTTTAACCGGATTTGATTATGAAAATTGGGATAATGTTAATCGTTTTGCAAAAACAGCGATACAAGAGCTTTCTTCACTAAAAAAAGCTTTTGCGCTTACATTAATAAATAATAATAAAAACTATTTTTGTTTATTCGATAACGGGCTTAAATATAAAAGAGCGAAATATAATCTTTTCGGAAATGAAAAAGAATATTTTGAAATAGGAGAAAAGCCGGAAATTTTTGAATGGAGAGGGTTAAAAATAGCAAGTCTTATTTGTTTTGAATTAAGATTTATAGAATATTGGGAAAAGTTCAGAGGTGTTGATATGATTTTGGTACCGGCGAGGTGGGGAAAAGAGAGAATGCCTCATTTTAAAACACTGAATAATGCATTGGCTCTATCTACGCAGTCTCAAGTAATAGCTGTAAATAGTGCCAATGAATTTTCATGGGGATGTTCTTTTGACGCTTGGGGTGATGGAGTTGAGGTGAGTGTTGAGAGTGTTTTGGTTGAGGTCGATTTTAATAAAAACAAAAAAATAAGAAAAAAGCTGAATATAGGAATACAATGAATCAATTATTAGTGGAAAAATTAGCCGATTATGTCGATTTGGGACCTAAAGAATATAAAGCCTTTTTGGAAATCGATAGAAAATTCTTCGTTCCACCCGGATTTGAAAGAAAAGCATATGAAATATCAGCACTTCCATTAGCCGATGATTCTACGATAAGTTCACCTCTAACAGTTGCTAAAATGACAAAGTATTTAGAACTTGAAGGTGTTGATAATGTTTTGGAAATAGGATGCGGTAGCGGATATCAAGCGGCTATTTTAAGTAAAATAGTTAGAAGAGTTTTTACAATAGATAGAATCTGTAAACTTGTAGAAATTGCAAAAGAGAGATTTAAGAGGTTAGGTTTATATAATATTAATGTAAAATGTGATGACGGAAGAAGAGGTTGGAGAGAATATGCTCCTTATGATAGGATTTTATTATCAGCTTATATAGATAATATTGAAAAAGATTTGTTTTCACAATTAAAAGATAACGGATTTATACTTGCCCCTGTAGAAAAAGGTGGCGTTCAAATAATTACTCGCTTTTATAAAAATGGGAAAAAAGAAGAATTTGAAGCCTGTGAATTTGTTCCTATAAAAAAAGGCATAGAAAAATAAAAAATTTTCTTCAAAGAAAAACTCCCAGATTTCGGCGTTTAATATTAATTTTTAAAAAAATTTCATAAAATTTCCTAAAAAAGAGGAAAAAACTCTTGACAAGAGGGTAGGAATATTATATACTTTCAGTCCCAAAACGCGGGAGAGCGTTTGAGATGATTGATAACTTAGATATAAGTTGC